>CAYPON010000009.1:25582-28504 GCA_964412315.1 uncultured Anaerolineae bacterium
ACCCCTTGAAAGAGGATGCCTCACGCTGGGAGACAGGGTGCAGCAACTGGCTGGGACGCAACGGCCTGGGGGCGGCGATGAAAATGTTGCTGGAGGTTGGCATCGCCAACATTGAGCAGCGCATCATGGCGCTCACCGATTACTTGATCGCCAGGCTGCAGGAGAGAGGCTACCGCATCACCTCGCCCATCGCTTCCTGGGCGGAACGGTCAGGGATCCTCTGTTTCAACCATCCCGACTACCCTGCAGATGGGCTGGCTAAGCGGCTTGCGGATGCTAAGGTAGCCATATCGCTGCGCCGCGACGTCATCCGCGTCGCACCGCATTTCTACAACAACGAGGAAGACCTGGATCGGCTGCTTGGTGCGATTCCTTAGCAGTCCGTCAATCCTTAGTTCATAGTAACGGCTTTAGAGTCTATCTAAAAAGTCCGGCTACCGGTAAAGAATATGCCTCTAGTGACCTTTCTTTTCGAAGCGATACTTATTTCCTTGTCCGGTGTCATGGCACCTGGGCCTATCACCGCGGTAGCGGTAGGAAAAGGAAATGAATCCCCCCATGCTGGAGCATTAGTTGCGATAGGTCATGGGATAATTGAGTTCCCGCTAGTGATATCCATATTTTATGGCTTTGGACATTTATTAAGCCTGCTCTATGTAAGAGCGGTGATTTCTTTTGCGGGAGGGCTGTTCCTTTTAGCTATGGGAGTTGGTATGTTTCGCAGCATTAAGCAGGTTGAGGTCGGTTTGAATAAATACGCCTACTCTCCAGTGATAGCCGGGATACTTCTAAGTTTGGGGAATCCGTATTTTTTTATTTGGTGGATCACTGTAGGAGCTACCTTTGTCTTACGCTCTGTTAGCTTTGGCAAGGTGTTTTTTTTGATTTTTGCATTACTTCACTGGTCGTGCGACTTTTTTTGGTGCTATTTTCTCTCGGCTCTATCATTCAAGGGTGGACGGTTCTTCGGAAAGAGATTTCAGAAGGCTGTTTTTGTGGTGTGTGGAGTTGTCCTTTTGCTTTTCGGTGGAAAATTCATGGTTGATGCTGCAAGAAGTTTTTTGTATTAGGCATTCAATGCCCGTCAACGATATGAACCTGTATCCCGAACAAACACTATCATGCCCCGCGCGGGATCGCAGACGTAAACGAGCCGGGCGACGCTGTCCACAGCCATCGCCGCCGGTTCTCCTGCAAATGGCAAGGAAGCCACATCTTTCAACTCGCGGCTCTCCAGGACACGAATCTCCCGTCTCTGATCCACGTCAGGCCGCTGGCCCTCGACCAGGCCCAGGAAGAGGTGACGGGTGGCTGGATTGTAGGCCAGGGAGCGCGGCTGCTTCAACAGTTGAAGCTTTTGGACCTCCTTGTAGCTTTCCAGGTCATTCACGTACACCGTGTACGAACTAAAGCGCACCGCTGCCGAATAAGCGCGGCGCTCCTCAGGGTGCAAAGCCAGGCCAACCGTAGACAACCCTCCCAGGCTGGCATTCAGTCGCTTGTAGGTCTGGCCGTCAACGACGTGAATGATGTCCCCGCTGTTGGATCCAGGGATTCCATTGTTAGCCACCACATAGAGGCGACCAGTCAGGGGATCAATACATATCTGTCGTGGCTTGATGCCGAGGCCAAGTTGCAGGTCGAGGTGTCCCAGGATGCGCCGCGTCTCGCCATCCACCACCGCATCGCTAATGTAAACGCGCCGCTTCACCCGATCCACGGTCACCGCCTCCGGTAGCGCGCCCACGGAGATAGTATCTACGATGCGCCCGCTCTCAAGATCCATGACCGAGGCCGTGCCCTCTACCTTATTGGCGACGTAGAGCCGATTGCTCTGTGGGTCAATGTCCAGTGCTACGGGGTGCAGCCCCGCTAGGATTTCACGAACCACCCGCTCCTTTTCCAGCACGAAGACGCTGTTCGTGCTGGGATTCGCTACATAAGCGCGACCGTTCCGCTCATCGGCAACGACGCCCTGCGGTGTCATCGCTAAGGGGATGGTCGCCAGCAGGCGGTTGCTCTCTCCATCTATGACGACGACGTTATTGCTCTCCGCATTGGCCACATAGATGCGATTGGCCTTCTCGTCCACGGCCACGGCCATCGGGCGCATCCCCACCGGCACCATCGCTGGCACACGATACGGCTCCTCCGGGATCACCGCGACATCATTCGTCCAGGAGTTGGCTACATAGATCCGCCTCGTGTTAGCATTGACAGCCGCTCCTCGTGGATCGCCGCCGATGGGCACCCGGACCATGATTAAGCCATCCGCGCTTCGAATGGCTACAAGATACTGCCGGCTCTCTTCGGGGTCGAAATCACTAACGTAGAAGCACTTCAGATGGGCGCTAACGGCGAGGGTCATATAACTGTTCAGGGAGACTTTGTAGAGAGGCCGCAAGGAGCGCGCCTCGACCACATGGGTCTCGTGATAGAGGTTGACAAAGATAAGCCCCGCCCCAGGGTCCACAGCCATAGATAGGATTCCCGCCTTCGGGTCGAGCACCACGGAGCGCAACTCGGCCCCTGTCTCAGGGCTGACGGCGGATAACTTGCCATCAGTGGAGGTGCCCACGAGAAGCTTACCCTCAGCCATGACCAGGGCCGCGGGGCCTTTCCCCACGCGCAACGTGCGAACCACCCGATCACCCGCGATAACGCTGATACTATCTTCGCCCTGATTAGCTACGTAAAGCTGGCCGCGCGCCTGGTCAGCCCAAAGCGCAGAGGGATTCTTACCCACAGGGATAACTTGCACGACGCGGTTGCCCTCAATAACGGACACATTGGAGGTAGCTAGGTTTGCCACATAGAGCCGGCCATTCAAAAAGGCCATGGCGCTCGGGCTGCGCCCCACCCCCGGCAATTCCCGCAGGGAGACTTCGCCGACGATGGCAGGAACGGCGAGGGGGGTGGGGG
>CAYPON010000010.1:0-27950 GCA_964412315.1 uncultured Anaerolineae bacterium
GTATGAAGGCTACAGGGTGTCGCCGCGGACGGCAGTGGGGGGCGTCCCCGCCCAGGTTATCGCCCCCAACCGCGAGAAATGGAGCGCGGATCATTGCTCCATTGACCCGCCGCTCGTCCCTGGCGTCCTTTTCTGCAATCGCCCGCTGGACCTGCGCGACCCCTCGCTCCTCGATCTCGCGCCGACGATCTTGACGCTCTTAGACGTGGCGGTTCCGCCGGAGATGGATGGACGATCATTATTGTAGTTACATCGCACCCGCCACATATGGTATCGTCTGCGGGCCCTCCGGCAGGACGCAGATAGTGGCCTGCGGCCCATATTTGGTCAGCAACTCGGCTAGTGTATCCTCAATGCGCTGGCATGGAAGAAAGAGCGCGCGACGTATCTCCTCGTCCGAAAGGTAGCTATTCCTGACGTAGACATCCGCCTTGAACTGGATTTGCGCCTGGATTTGCCCCTGCCATTGATCGGTCATCAAAAAGCCGGGGGCATTGACGATATCCAGCAATTCGCGCGGACTTTTGGCCTGATGCAGGATTTCTTTGTAGTGGCCGTGGTCGGGGATGCCGTCCCAGCATTCCGCCGCCACGATGATCGCCCCACCCGGCTTGACGATCTGCGCCGCGGCAGACATCCCCTTCACCGCCTGGTATAGATTGAGGTCGAGTGGATAGCCGGAATTGCTGGTGATGACGATGTTGAAGGATGCGGGCACAGACACCATCGCCGCCTTGCGCGCCACCTTGATCCCTTCCTCATGGGCGCGTTGCACATCCCCCGCGAAGACGCCGGTGATCTGTCGCTGCCTGTTCAAGGTGACGTTGAGAAGAAAGGTGGGATGAGTCATGGCAGCGACCTCGCGCATCTCCTGATACACCGGATTGCCGTCGGTGACGCCCCAGATGGCCTTCGGATGGCCGATCATCGGCGCGCTATGGTTGCCCAAGATCAACCGCTCATCTGCCACGCCGGGCAGCACCGCCTTCGGCCCGCCGCTGAAACCAGCGAAAAGGTGCGGCTCGATAAAGCCGGTCAGGATTTTCACATCGGCGGCCATATAGGTGCGATTCACCCAGGCCTCGCGCCCGAAAGACGTTTTGCCGACGTGCATCAGGTTACCCCTATCCCAGGCATCGTGCTGGATCACGCGATAGCGATCCACGACATCCTGCCCCAACATGCGCGCCAGTTCGCTGTCGGTCTGGCGGCGATGCGTGCCCAAGGCGTTGATCAGGACGATGTTGCTGCGGGGGATATGATCTAGCTCCTGCAAGAGCACGGGCAGGACGCGGTCGTTTGGCATAGGCCGCGTGATGTCGCTAAAGACGATAGTGACACTATCCTTCGCTGACACGAGTTCCTGCAACGGCGGCCTGCCCAAAGGCTTGCGCATCGCCTCTCGCAGCGCGCCGGCCTCATCCGGCAGCCCCAATACATAGTGCGGCTCCAGGATGGTCACGTTGCGATCCGGCAGGTTGACCTCCAGCCCCTCTTTACCGTAGGCCAGTTTCACCTTCATGACGAGCTAACCCGCTCGACGACGACCTTGGCGCCGCTGCGCACTTGCCTAAAGACCGTAGGATCACCGATGATCTTGCCCCACACATTCACCGCGCTGGCCGGGCGGATCTCCTTGCCCCTGCTCACCGGAGTAGGCCCGAAAAAGATGCACATGGCATTTCCAGGAGGCCAATAGCCCAGATCGCCCAAGGCGACGACCTCTTTCGGGTTCTGCTCTCCCAGGTGAACGGGGATGCTGAAATAGATCTCGTCGCCCCAGGTGTTGGCTCTTGCCTCTATCGGCAGGGCGTCCCAAATCCTGTTGGCCGTGGTGGTGTCATTGATCTCGGCCTCTGCCACAACGTCTCCGGCAGTGATTCTTATTTTACGCATGGTTTCGCTCCTCCCTTCCCTTCAGGAATGCATGAAGGGCTATTCTATTATTTCTCTCGATATGCTTTGACCGCCAAAAGTGCGGCTCCGACTGCCGTTTCATGGCGTGGGGAAATCACGCGGGCCAGCGGCGCTTCCCGATGCAGAGCCTCTGCGAAAGCCTGGCGCACGAGGATGTCGTGTTCCAGCACGCTCCCTGCCGCCGCGACTTCCACCTCCGCTTCCTCCATGCCCAGCCGACGCAAAACCGCCAACGCGGAGAGAGCCAATACCTCGCCAGCCTCGCGCAAGATACTTTGCGCCATGGCATCTCCCTCTAGGGCAACCCTGGACACCACTTGTGCGAAAGCGGCGATCTCCTGGTGAGGCATTTTGGCGTCGTACACGAGGTTGAGCAAATCGCGGATGGTCTGTAGTTGGTAATGCTCTCTCAGCCGCTCGAAGAGAGCCGTGGCCTGGCCCCGCCCATCATAGGCCCACAGGGCAGCGATCATCCCGCGCCGACCAATGTCATAAGCGCTCCCCTCGTCGCCGAGGATATAACCCCAGCCGCCAGCGCGGCCACTGCTTCCCTCCGCATTGGTGCCGAAGGCGATGGCTCCTGTGCCGGCGATGACGACGACGCCCGGATGGCCCCCTGTAGCCCCCATCAAAGCAGCCATGCCATCGTTGACTATCACCTTGCACTGGGGAAGATCAAGCTCTCGTAGGGCCCGCTCTAGTGCAGCTTTGTCGCCCGGCGAGTCCACTCCGGCCATGCCCAAGCCAACCGCTTTGATGCGGTCCCTGGGCACGTTCGCCGCCAGTACCGCTGCCTGGATAGCCCCTGCAATATTGACCCTGGCCATTTCCAGGCTGACGACATGGTAATTGGACGCACCCGCCAGCCCGCTGCCCAGGACACGCCCCTCGGCATCGCATACCACAGCTTTAGTCTTGGTCGCGCCGCCGTCCACGCCGAGGAAATAGGGCCTACTCATCTCGCCATCCCCCACACCCTTTTACGCCCCGATGTCGTGGAGATAGCGGATCATCTCGCGCGCTGCCGTCATCGGGTCGGGCAGGGGCATGATCTCACCGGAAATATACCCTGCATAGCCGGCCCCGCGCAGCGCAGCCAGGATGCCGGGGAAGTCAATATGGCCCGCACCCGGATACCAGCGGTTGGAATCCGCCACGTGAAAGTGAAAGAGGCGATCCCTCGCCTGGGCGATGCTGGTATACATCGAGGCTTCCTCGATATTCATGTGAAAGGTATCCAGCAACAGGCCCACATTGTCCGCGCCCAACTGTTCGAGCAACGCCAGCCCTTCGGCAGCAGTGTGGATAAGATCCGTCTCGTAGCGGTTGATCGCCTCAACGACGAGCCGCAGGCCCCTGGGAGCGGCATAGTCCGCGCAAAGAAGCAAGGCCTCCCGCAACCAGGTTAAAGCCTGCTCGCGACTGACGCCGGGCCGCGTGCGCCCGCGAATCAGGCCGATGATGATCACCGCTCCATACGGCTCGGCGAAGGCGATATGATCCTGAACCCGTTTCACCGCTCGCCGACGCACCTCGGCATCGGGATCGGTGAAGGAAAGCCCCTCCTCCCCGTACGCCTGGCCGGTGCCGATGGCGGAAATCTGAAAGTTGTGTCTGGCGATCACACGCGCGACGGCATCCCTGTCCAAAAGGTTGGGATCGCGGATAGCCAACTCTATCCCATCGTAGCCCAGCTCGGCCATCCTGGCCGCGTTATCCGCCCAACTCCCCTGAAAGGCCAACGCCGAGAACCGGGTGGCATGGGTGGAAATGACGATGCTTTTCCTCATATGCTCTTTACACCTTCGCTGCTTTGCGTTGATCTGCCGTTCAGTCCCTGGATTCACAGAGCTTATTTTAGCACAGCTTGCACCTTCTGGCGAATGCTTTGACTTGTCTTTCCAGGTGTGGTATCATATCTTGGCAACACTACACAAGATCGTCATCGGAGAGGATAGCAAACAATGCCCAAAGTCGGAAGGAACGATCCCTGCCCTTGTGGCAGCGGTAAAAAATATAAGCAATGCTGCATGATCCGCGAACATGCACAACAGGCACAATACAGGAGGACACGCCACAACTACGAGGCTCTCTTTGATAAGCTTCTCTTCTTTTCGGAAGGTCCCCCCTTTGGGGTTGACGTGATGTCAGCATTTCACTTGTTCTGGAACGGCCACTATAGCGTACGCGCAGCCAAAGCATTAGACAAAAGGGACCTACTCCGCTTTTTTGACTGGTATGTCTTTGATTACCTGACATGGGAGGCCAAAAAGCCGGTCATCCAGATATTCCGAGATAACGAAGGCTACCAACTACCCCCTGGCGAGAGGGAAATGCTGGCGAGTTGGCAGGATTCAGTGATGAGCCTTTATCGCCTCGAGGAGGCCAATCCTGGAAACTATCTCCTTCTCCATGACTCGTTTCAGGAGGCAAGCTATCAAGTCTCGGATTCGCAGTTTTCCCATGTAGCAGCCCAAGGGGATTTGCTCCTCAGTCGTGTCCTGAAATCGGAAGAGCTTTGGCATCTTTCCATACTGCCTACATTGCTGCCGCCTGCCATGGAATCTGGCATCCTGGAGTTCGTCAACCATGCCTGGCAAGGCTATCAGGAAGCGCACTATCAGGCAACAAAGAAGGCTTTTTTGCGTGAATCAAGTCAACTCTTCAACCACTATCTCGTCCAGCAGGCCCAAACTGCCGGGGAGCAGCCTTCACGCGCGGCCAAATACTACGATATTTCCAAAGCAATAGCAGCGTTGCAGCGCGGCCAGGAAGAGGCGAGGCAAGAGCGCGCCGAGAAACTGAGGGAGGAGCTAGAAGAAGAGCGAGCGGAAGAGGAAGAGAAACGCGCCAAGGAAGCTGAGGCTGAGCCAAAACCTATCGCCGGAGGCCGTTTACTCCTTCCAGGGGATCGCCCTATATCCGTGCCACGCCCCGAAGAGTCGCACAAGACCATCGCCGGTGGCAAGTTGCTGCTGCCTTGAAAGTCATGGCTTCATAATTAGCGGCAAGGCCACATCAAAAGGAGTGTTCAAAACGCCGTTGCTCTGTACCCAGCCCGTCTGCGTGCTGTAGACCGCGGCAATGTTGAACACGGCTATACTATTGTTCCGGCCAGCCCGGCTATGGAAGGGCAAGCCGACCCGCTTTTCCGGCACCGACCTGGATAGACGTGTCCTCGAAGCGCCACCTAACACGCAAACATCGAGGCTCACATCGTCCAGATAAAATGAGGTGGGCATCGCGCTGTTGGTCTGGCAGACGAAGCAAATCCACAAGCTTTGCCCCACATAGGGAGTCAAGTCGAAAGATGGCGATGGAAACCATCTCCGCAGAAGGTTTCCATCGCTTATTGCGTCAAGGTTAGCGAAGAAATTCCCTCCCGCGTCTCTGAGCTCCAGGTACAGGTAGTCTCGAGGGTGCGTGGTTTGCTCAGTGGTCACATACCACCAATAACTTAGCCTCGCCGAGATGGAACCTGTCGGAATCATGACAAGCTGACACAATTCATCGCCAGCGTTGTCCCGGCCTCCCATCAGAACAGCGTACCGGCCAGAGTGCCTGGTATCGGTGACGATATGTGTGAGGCCGCTGATCTCCCAGCCATCCAATCCCCCTGTCTCAAAATTCCCATTCCCCGAGAGTTCCATACAGACAGGCGTAGAGGTAGCCGTCGCCGAGGGGGAAGGGGGAGCCGTACCCACCATAGTCGGCGTCGCCGTTGGTGTAAGAGTAGCCGTTGCAGGCGCAGTGGTCGAAGGGGTCGCCGTCCAGGTGGGTGTGCCTTCCACTGTTGCCGTGGGCGAGATCACCACCGTCCCGCTAGCAGTCGGCGTAAATGTGGCCAAAGTCCCCGTTATCGTTGCCGTCCAGGTAGGCGTCGGAGTAAAGGGGGGCATTTCGGTTGGGGTCTCGGTCACCGTCTCCGAAGGTGTCTCAGTAGGAGTAGCGGTGAACGTATTGGTAGGGGTAGGGGTGCCTGTGGCCGTCGCTGTTGAGGTCGCCGTGGATGTCGGCGTAGGAGTCGGCGGCGGGGGAAGGCGTACCGCAAAAGAGACCTCGCTGCTGTCGGCGGAAGCCAGTGCGGCCCTTCTCCATTCCACTATATTGCGCGCCGGGATGTAGCGCCCCCCGCTGGCCTCCGCAGATCCTTCCATATAAGTGGTGCCAAAGGGCACTGTATCAGTGATCACCAGATCGGTGAGCTTGATCTCGCCGGTGTTGGCATAGCGAATCGTATAGGCGATTGTATCACCCAGAAAAACCGGCCCCGTGGGGTTGTTTGACTTGTGCACGGCCATAGCGGGCATAACCTGGCGAATCCATACCCCGTCTTCAGCCGCAGCAAAAATTGTGAAACCCGCGCCATTAGCTATCGTGAGCAAAGAGCAAACTTTGAGCCTATCCAACCCATAAGGCGTCCAGAATGTATCGTCATGGATGAGCCGATTGACGCCACTACCGGCAGTCCCGGCATAAACGATCTCCTCGGTGCTGAGGCGAAAGTTCAGAGAATAGAGCAGCTTCGTCGTCAGGCCAGCATTCACGCCGGTCCATCCTGCGCCGCTATCGGTAGTCCGGTACACCCCTCCACCCCAGGTGCCCGCATAGACTATGGATTCGCGCAAGGGATGGACAGCCAGCGCACGGACATTGAGGTTACCCAATCCCTCGTTGACCTGCACCCAAGAGGTGCCCCCGTTATCACTGCGGAACACTCCCGCAGCCCACGCGCCAGCGTAGACCGTTTGCTCGCGGGAGGAGGAAACAGCCAGGGCGGGCACGGTGAGTCCGTCCAGCCCCTGTGCTACCCAGGCGTGACTGCCCCAGTTCAACCGAAAGATTCCCTTTTCCGCGGTACCGGCATAGAGATTCCCCATGGAATCGGCGGCCAGGGAGTAGATATAGATATAAGGCCCAATGAAACCTTCGTTCACAGGGCTCCAGTTCTGCTCACCAACAGCAAGGCGATAGACACCACTGCCATAAGTGCCTGCGTATGCTGTCCCATCCACACTTATCGCCAGAGCAAGCACATTGAAATTGGGTAAACCGGCATTGAGGGGTTGCCAGTTGTGACCGCCATCCTGCGTGCGATACACGCCGTGGCCCCAGCTCCCTGCCAGGATGACCTGGCTATTGTGAGGGTCGCGGGCAAGAGCACGGACGTCGGTAGCAGGCAGGGACGATTTGATCCAGGCTCCGCTCAGAGCATATATAGGCGTACCGACAGCGGTGACCATGAACAGGCCTGCCACCGAAGCAGCCAAGGTGAGAAGCCAGCATATAGGAACCAGGCGATGGATCCTTTTCTGTCTCATCATCCGACCTCCCTATAACAACCGGGAAAAACGTTCCAGGCAGACGCAGTCATCAAGGCCGATCCATGAGTGCAAACTTTCAATGTTCCATGGTGGTTGATTACGGCAATGGCGTCGGCGTTGGCGGCAGCGGCGTATTCGTGGGGGGCACAGGCGTGGATGTCGGCGGCAGTGGCGTGTTCGTAGGAGGCACTGGTGTGACCGTGGGCGGCGGTGTGTTTGTAGGAGGCAGCGGCGTGGGTGTAGGGGGTGTTGCTGGTGGGCGAGGGCCCATCCACCAGAAAAAGTGCGTTTCGCTGGATACGCTGACCACGACGCTGCTGTCCACAGTTTTACGCACAACCATGACATTCCAATAGTATTTACCTGTCCGACCAAATGGAACACCAAACCTGAATTCTGTCCAGGGCGTCTGTATCGTCCCACGCGCTGGAGGCTCAGAGCCTTCTCGCCACATGCGTATCTCGAAAAGCTCATCAGCGCCCAACTGCCGATACCATTGCCATACCAGTACGTTGTTCTCTCCTTCGTAGACGGCTTCGCCATCATAGGGAGCAATCACTTTGGGCGCATTGTAAAGGACTGGCAACGGGGTAAAGGTTGCGCTAGGCAGTGGGGCTGTAGCCGTTGGTTGCGGTTGGATGACCTTCGGTTTCTCTGTCGCCGTCGGTTCCATCGTCGGTGACGCGGTCGCTGTAGGGCGGGGCGTTGATGTAGGCCGCACAGCTACAGGCAGCGTAGACATTCTAGCAGTGTTCGTTGCTGTGGGGGAAAGGGTCGGACCCGAGATAGAAAGCGATCTTCTCCATGTTGCCAGGCCGACGACCGCTATCAGGATCGCTACCCCAATGCCAACCCAGAACAGCCAGGAGGCCAACAGGGCCATGACCCCTTTGCCCGGCTTTTTGGCCGTGGCCGAACCCACAACCGCAGTGGCATCATCTTCACTTTCTTGCTGCCCGGCCAGGCCGACAAGCCGGTCAGCGGCGGCCTGGGCCTTGGGGTTTTCCGCAACAGCTTGCTGGATTTCGCCAGCGCTGAGCGTCTGGTACAGGCCGTCAGTACAAAGGAGCAACACATCACCCACAGCAAAACGCCGCCTGGCCCAATCCACGGCGAGGCGTCGCGAACTACCCAATGAACGGGCAGGGGGAAGATTACCTTCCGCTTCGGCCTTCGCCAGTTCCTCTTCGCTCCTGGGAGGGGGAAGAACTTCCTCCCAGGGATGATCGGGAGTGACCTGATGCAAGCGGCCCTTATGGCACAGATAGGCCCGCACCTGTCCTGAGTTGGCTATATAGAGAGCGCCCCCTTTAACGACAGCAGCCAGCAGCATCACGCTCTTTTTCGCCTGATGCCGCTTCGCCTCCTCATAGATTTCATTGTTGACCCGGTTGAGGGCGTGCTGCAAGCTCTGACGGATGTTATTGGAGGGGTGAGTATAGTATAACTGGTAGAGGCGATTCACCGCATGGCGACTGCTCTCGCCCGGCTGTTCGCCGCCGATCCCATCGGCGAGCAGGAAAAGCCACCCTTTTTCCGCCAACTGTGCATCGGTCACCCAATGCTGGGCGACGCTATAATAGTCGCCATTGTGCTCATGTGCCCGTCCGCGATAGGAAGCGCGGCCTACATCAAGGATCAATTGTCCAAGCCCCCCTCATTCCCAGGATACCTGCCAGCGGCTTTTGGTTGCGGAGCGATAACTTCATGCTTTCTCAGTTTGATGCGATTATGCCACAAAAGGTCAAAAAAAACAATTGTGATCCACCTTCTCGAAAGCTCGGAGGAAGCGTTTCACGCCTTCAGCTCTCGGGAAGGTTGGCTAGCCGGGCAACTAGGCCATTTCTGGATTCCGTATAGTTGTGATATAATCTCCCTCTGAGAACCTTGAAGGGGGGCAGCGTGTCCAGGCCGATCATCATCGGCGTCGCCGGAGGCACAGGAGCGGGCAAAACGACCGTCGCCAAAGTGATATTGGAGCGGGTCGGCCAAGATCGGGTGGCCTTTATTCAGCACGATGCCTATTATCGAGATTTGAGTGCCCTCCCTTCAGAGGAAAGGGCACGGGTCAATTTCGACCATCCTGATGCACTCGAAACCGACTTGTTCATCTCTCACCTCAAGCTGTTGATCGCGGGCGAGCCGGTTTACGTGCCCGTCTATGATTTTTCGACCCACACTCGTCTGTCCTACACGCTGCGCGTTGAGCCTAAGAAAGTCATCTTGCTCGAAGGGCTGTTGCTCTTCACCGATCCAGCCTTGCGGAGCTTGATGGATATCAAAGTATACGTGGATGCAGATGCTGATTTGCGGTTCATTCGGCGTTTCCAGCGTGACATCGTCGAGCGTGGCCGATCTCCCGAGTCGGTCATTGAGCAATACCTCACGACGGTGCGACCCATGTACCTGGAATTCATCGAACCGAGCAAACGATATGCCGACGTCATCATCCCCGAAGGGGGATTCAACAAGGTGGCCCTGGATATGGTTATCGCTCGCATAGAAAAACTCTTGGAAAAGGGATCAGATACCTGGTAGCCGCAGGACATAAGACGACAACAGGGAGGACAATGGATCATGGATATTTCCGGTCAGACCTTCGTTGTGACAGGCGGGGCAGGGTTCATCGGCTCTCATGTGGTAGATGAGCTGCTGCACCAGGGCGCAACGGAGGTTCGGGTTCTGGATCAGCTTGCGCAGAGTGACAACCTGAAGCAGGCCCTGGCGACGGGCAAGGTCAAGATAGTCGAATGTGATATAACTCATCCAGATGGACTTGCCAACTCGATGCAAGGCATTGCGGGCCTTTTCCACATGGCGGTGCTGCCCCTTGGCCCTTGCGGTCAGGACATGCGGCGATGCTTAGAGGTGAACATCATCGGCACCTTTAATGTGTTCGAGGCGGCACGGCAGGCAGGGGTCAAGAGGGTCGTTTATTCGTCCGCCTCGTCAGTCTATGGCGACACGAATGCGACGATGGACGAATCGCACCCGTTGAACGCTCGCACCATGTATGGAGCCTCTAAGCTGGCAGGAGAATATCTCCTGCACGCTTTCGGCACCCATAGCGGGCTGAAATACGTCATTTTGCGCTATATGAACGTTTACGGGCCTCGACAGAAAGGGGGATTGGTCAACATCGTTCTCGGTCGAATCCGGCAAGGACAACCGCCCCTCATCTTTGGGGATGGCAGCCAGTCCTTCGACTTTGTGCACGTCTCTGATATCGCTCAGGCTAATCTGCTGGCTATGCAGGCAGAGATTTCGGGAGAAGCCTTCAATATCGGCAGCGGCGAGGAGTTTACTGTGAACGAGATCGTGCGGCTCTTGCTGGAGATGGCCCGATCCGGCCTCAAACCTGAGTACCGCCCTGCCCCACCTGGGCAGATGCAGCGGCGAGTCGGCAGCAGCGAGAAAGCGATGCGGATGTTGGGCTATCGGCCACAGCTATCCCTGGTGGAGGGCCTGCACCAGCTTGTTGCACAGGAGCAGGCAGGATGAGAATACTCGTCACAGGAGCAAGTGGCTTCATAGGTAGCCATCTGCTGCCAGCGTTATCTTCTCAGCATGAGACGATTTGCCTAGTTCACCACAAGGCTTTATCTCAGGCCCCCGCAGGCGTCGCCGTGATACAGGGGGACCTGGCACAGCCCGTCGCTTTAACCAGCTTGCCGGAGCGCATACATGCCGTTATCCACCTTGCCCAGGCCAATGTGCCTTTCCCTGAAGAGGCCCACCAACTCTTTGCTGTCAATGCGGCCAGCACGCAATGGCTGGCTGACTATGCCCGCCGCGCATCCGCCTCTCACTTTCTATACGCCTCTTCCGGCAACGTGTATACGCCCGGCAGCGAGATCCTACGCGAGGACAGCCCCTGCCAGCCACAGGGCCTGTACGCAGTGACCAAGTACGTGTCCGAGTTGATCCTTGGCTGCTACACCAGCTTTTTCAATGTCTGCATCCTGCGCTTGTTCGTGCCCTATGGCCCAGGGCAGACCGGTCGCATGATGCCCGGCATTATTGCTCGTGTCCGCGAAGGGCGACCTGTAATCTTGACGAACGGCGGCGAACCCCGCACGAACCCGGTCTACATCTCGGACGTCGCCAAGGTGTTCGCGCAGGCTCTGGCGCTGACCGGCCATCACATCGTCAATGTCGCCGGGCCGGAGGAGGTGAGCATAGAGGATATTGCGCGGCTCGCTGGTGCTGCTTTGGGCCGTGAGCCAGTTTTTGAGCGGCGCGCTGTGCCTGAGCATCGTAACCTGGTGGCCAGTACCGCGAGATTGCAGGCCACCTTCGACCTGGGAGCGCGTGTGCCGCCCGCTGAGGGCATCCGCCGTATGGTTCAGGCACTCGAAGGGAGGGGGGCGGGTTAATGTGCGGCATCGTTGGCGTCTGCAATCTGAAGGGGGAGCCTGTACCGGTCGGTTTGCTCAAGCGCATGACCGACATCATCGCCCACCGTGGCCCGGACGGCGAGGGGCATTACACGGATGGCTCGGTGGGCCTGGGACACCGGCGGCTGGCCATCATTGACCTGTCGCCAGCCGGGCAACAGCCTATGGGGAACGAAAGCGGCGATGTCATCATCGTGTACAACGGCGAGATTTTCAACTTTCAAAAGCTGCGCGTCGAACTGGAAGCATTGGGACACCGTTTTCACTCCCGCAGCGATACGGAGACGGTTATCCACTCTTACGAGGAGTATGGAGAAGAGTGTGTACACCGTTTCAGCGGCATGTTTGCCTTTGCCATCTGGGATCGCCCGCGGCGGCGACTGTTTCTGGCGCGTGATCGCTACGGTATCAAGCCCCTGTACTGGTATTACAGGGATGGCTTGTTCATCTTCGCCTCCGAGGTCAAGGCCATCCTTGAGCATCCTCAGGTCTCACGCGCCGTCTGCTTTCCTGCACTGAACGAGTATTTCACCTTCCAGAATATCTTTACCGATCTGACCCTATTTGAAGGTATTCGTCTGCTGCCGCCGGGATGCACATTGACGCTCAATCTCGACGATCCGTCCAGGCCTGTGGTGCGGCGTTATTGGGATTACCATTTCCCCGACGAGCCGTTGAACCTTACGCAGGAGGAATGCGCGGAGCAGGTGCATCGCCTGTTCGTCCAGGCCGTGACCCGGCAACTGGTGAGCGATGTGCCGGTGGGCGCATATTTGAGCGGAGGGATGGATTCAGGCTCAATCACCTCGGTTGCGGTGCGGCACCTCCCTCGCTTGACGACTTTTACCTGTGGTTTCGACTTGACCTCGGCCTCTGGCCTGGAACTGGCTTTTGACGAACGGTCGAGTGCCGAAATCCTGGCTAATCTCTTTAAGACCGAGCACTACGAAGTCGTACTACACGCCGGCGATATGGAGTGGGTGCTGCCGGAGCTTATCTGGCATCTGGAAGACCTGCGGGTGGGCCAATGTTATCCGAATTATTATGTGGCCCGTCTGGCAAGCAAGTTTGTCAAGGTCGTGCTGTGCGGGGGTGGGGGGGATGAGTTGTTCGGCGGATATCCCTGGCGCTACTACCGTGGCCTGAACAGCGCAGGGCGCGAAGAGTATTTGGGGCGATACTATCAATTCTGGCAGCGGCTTGTCCCTGATGAAGACAAGGAGTTGCTATTCAACGCCGAGGCTCAACGCCAGATCGGCGGGCACTCCGCTTTTGAAGTGTTCCGCAACGTCTTTAGCGGCTGGCAGCGAGAATTCCGCGACAATGAGGACTATGTTTGTGCCTCATTATACTTTGAGATAAAAACGTTTCTCCATGGCTTGCTGGTGGTTGAGGATAAACTGAGCATGGCGCATTCTTTGGAGACACGGGTGCCCTTCCTCGATGATGACTTGGTGGAGTTCGCCAACCGCATCCCCGCTCATTACAAGTTGCGCAATCTGGAACGCTTGGTTCCCGTGGACGAGAACCTGCCGGGGAAGCGGCTGCTCTATCAGGCACAGACGAACGATGGCAAGGCCGTGTTGCGACGGGCGATGAGCCACCTGGTTCCACCGGAGATCACGGAGCGCACCAAGCAGGGGTTCAGCGCGCCGGATGCCAGTTGGTTCCGAGGGGAAAGCATAGACTACATCAACCGCTTGCTGCGCGATCCCAAAGCGATGATCTACGAGTATCTCCAGCCGGACTATGTGAACAAGATACTCGATGAGCATTGCTCGGGAAAGGTAAATCGCCGCTTGTCAATCTGGTCATTGCTCTGTTTCGAGTGGTGGAATCGCCTCTTTATGAGTGGCAAGCCAATGCTTTCCCAAGCGGCGTGGGCGGCACGGTGACCAAGAACTGGACACGCCAGGTGGATTGGCCAGATGGACGGCAAACTGGATCATTTCTGTTGTCCTCACTGCAGGGCCGCGCCATTACAAGTGCGCGACGAGGCCTGCATCTGCCCTGTTTGCGCACGCCACTACCCGATACGAGGTGGCATTCCCCGCTTTGTTGAAACGCTTCCAGGCGATGTAGCCCAGGTGCAACGGGCCTTTGATTTCGAGCACCGCCGCTACCAGGAATCGTGGTACACGCAATTCGCGCCGCGGCTCGTGCCGCAGTTCCTGGACGACTGCCAGCTTCCGCGTGACTGGTTCCAAGGACTTGCCTCACTGGACGCTGGCTGTGGCTCAGGACGTTGGACTTATGCCCTGGCCGAGCTAGGAGCGATTGTTACCGCCTTTGATCTGACCGCCAGTGGCGTTGAAGTAGCCTATGCACAACTGGGTGATCGTAGCAATGTCACGTTGTGCCAGGCCGATATCTTTCACACGCCGTTCTTGCCACAGTCCTTTGACTTTGTAATGAGCTGGGGGGTGCTGCATCATACACCGGATACTCGCGCTGCTTTCCAATGCCTTGTGCCGCTGGTTAAGCCTGGCGGTACACTCTATGTGATGGTCTATGAACGCCAAAGCGCGTTGAGGATCCTTTTTACTGACGCGCTGCGTTGGTTTATGCGCCACCTGCCGGACGAGCGGCGTTACACGCTCTGCGGCTATCTGGTTATTCGTAACCGCCATCTGGCGCGATTGCTCCGACGCTTTCTGATCATCAGTTTTTATGATCCGAAGACATCATCTATTGATCCGCGAACGATGCAGTTCGGTTTATACGATGCCTACTCGCCGCGCTACAATCATCTGCATACACGAGAGGAAATGGCCGGTTGGTTCCGCGCGAACAACTTTGGCGATATTACCATCCTTCCCTCGCCCTCGGGAGCGGTTAAAGTGAGGGGTAGAAGAATTGCGTGATGGAACCGGTGCCGCGCTCTCCTTTGGTGCTGCCTCTGTAGAATCTTTGATGCCGTCTCACTTTCACCGGCTATCGAAAGATGTGATCATCTACGGCCTTGGGGGTATTGTACTTCGGCTCTTTAGCTTTGTCACTCTCCCCATTTTCACCCGTATTTTCTCACCTGCCGATTACGGCATCATCGAAACAGTGGGGGCTGTCACATCAGTGATCATTCTCTTTGCCACACTGGGCCTGGATTCCGCCAGCCAGCGGAGTTACTTTGATTATAGACCTGACCAGCAGATCGAGAGGCGCGCGGTTTTGAGCACAACCTTCTGGACACTGCTGGGATGGTCCGGAGGACTGGCCTTTCTGTCGGTTGTTGTCAGCGGTATCTTCGCCCCGCGGCTGCTTGGTAACCCCTCCTATGCTCTTTTACTGGGAATCGCCGCGGTCGGGATGCCCGTCACCGTGATCGGCAACTTTTTTCGGGACATCCTGCGCCTGTGGCATCAGCCGGTGCGCTACGCCTTATTTGCCATCGTGGATGCATTGTTGACAGTTGGATGGACATTATATCTGGTCGCAGTCCTCGGTTGGGGCCTTCCTGGCAACTATATCGGCCCGCTGGTGGGAGGGCTGATCGCCCTGGGGATCGGTTACTCCCTCGTACATGATGCCATCCATCTCGCCTTCAATCGGCGGGAACTGCGCGCGATGCTGGCTTATGGCCTGCCGTTGGTGCCGGTTGCGGTCTCTACCTGGGTCCTGCAATTGGCAGATCGCTTCTTCTTACTACGCTATGTGTCGCCTAGCGAATTGGGGCTGTACGGATTGGGGGTTCGCCTGTCGAACCTTTTGCTGCTCGGCGTCACCGCCTTCGGTGTAGCCTGGCCGCCCTTCATGCTGGAACTGTACAACCGCGACCCTTTGCAGGAACGACAGGTGCGGGCGCGCGCTTTGACATATGTCACTTTTGTGCTTTCACTGGGAGCCTTATGCCTTTCCGTTTTTGCTCGCGAGTTCTTTCTGACGGTCACCGCGCCTTCTTTTATGAACGCCTACAAGGTAGTCGGCCTGTTGTCGGGAAGCATTGTCGTCATCGGCATGAATGCGGTCGTTATGAGTGGCATAACCCTGTCGCGGCAGACGCACTATTTCGCACGTTATACTATACTCTCCGCGCTAATCAATGTGCTGTTCAATTTTGTTCTGATACCACCTTTAGGTATGATAGGGGCAGCATTGGCGACGCTGCTCTCGTATGTGAGCCTGTTTTGTTTCTATTATCGGCGAGCGCAGATGCTAAGCGCCGCTCTGTTCGACTACCGGCGTCTGCTGGCGATCCTGGTGACTGCGGCTGGGCTTGTCGCACTCGGCACGTTCATCAATCTCAACCCTTTATGGGTCAGCGTCGCCATCAAAGCCCTGTTGGTGCTTGCCTTCCCGCTGCTGGTCTGGCTACTGCGCGGTCTGGAGCCGCGAGAGCTTGACTACCTGCGTGCGCTGGCCCTGAAAATGGGTGAAAAGGTGCTGAGGTGATGTCTGTGAAAGAGATCAAAAGGGCAGGTTCTTACATAGTTGGCCTCATACTTGCTCTATTACTGGCTCCTTTGTTATTCTTTATCGCGTTCTTGTGTAGATTCTGTAAGAAAAGCCGGGACGTCGGTCTGGGGCCGGAGCCTCTGATTAACAACGTCTATCATAAGAAGGCCCTCGAGCTATGTGGCTATTCCGCGGAAACATTCGTCAGCGAGGTGTACTTTATCACAGATCAGTTTGACATACGCGCGGATAAACTGTTCCCCGCCAACTTGCTCCTGCGCACTTTAGGTGCCAGGTGGTCTTCCCGCTATATATACCTTCTCCGATACGTCTATCTGTTCGTCCTCGCGCTGCGCAGGTATCGCTGTCTCTATATCTACTTCAACGGCGGCCCGCTCGGACTGCTTGGCGCCCGGTTCGGCATCGAGCTTTTGAGGAAAATGGAGCCATTCCTGTACAAGCTGGCGAGGGTCAGAGTGGTAGTTCTGCCTTACGGGAACGATGTCCAAGAGATGTCACGTTCTCCTAATCCGCTTTTCAAACACGCTGTCGCCCAGGACTATCCAGGGCATCGCTCTCGCCGGCAAACTGTAGCTGACCAGGTAGACCGTTGGACGAAACACGCCGATCATATTATATCCGGCTGCGAATGGGTAGATTACATGTACCATTGGGATACGCTGATGTTGGCGCACTTTTCGATTGATGTGGATTTGTGGAAGCCTGTAGGCCAGCCGCCAGCCGGATCAAGTGCCAAGCTCAGAATCCTCCACGCACCCAACCATAGGGCGATCAAAGGCTCTCAGTATTTTATCAACGCCGTCGGCGAACTCATCGCCGAAGGGCTGGATGTGGAGTTGGTGCTTGTGGAACACCTGCCCAATGATGAGGTACGGAAGATAATGGCCTCTGTAGATATAGTGGCCGATCAACTGATCATCGGCTGGTATGCCATGTTCGCCCTGGAAGCGATGGCCATGGAGAAGCCGGTGCTATGCTATCTGCGCGGCGACCTCAAGCAGTTGTACATGGTGGCAGGCCTGATAGCACCAGATGAGATACCGATCATCAATTGCACGCCTTTGACCGTTAAAGAGGTCATCAGAGACCTGGCAACGAACAGGGGCAAACTGCCGGAGATCGGAAGGCGCTCACGCGAGTATGTGATCAAACATCATTCCACGCAGGCTGTGGGTCAGGTCTTCGACGCCATCAACCGTTCCATCGGCATCAGGCCAAGCAGCGCCAAGGTGTGACAGCTTACCCATGAATAGGATCCGAGTTTTACATTGTCCCAATACCGTCGCCGGTAATCCGCAAGGTCTGGCGCGTGCCGAGCGACAACTTGGCCTGGAGAGTCGGGCCATCGCTTTCCGGCGTAGCCCTTATGGATATGAGACCGATGAGATCCTTTGGGAGGAGAGAGATAACCTGCTGCGACGCGAGATCAAACGCTGGCGTTTACTATGGCGTGCCCTGCGCGATTTCGATATCATACATTTCAATTTCGGACAATCCCTGATGCCGCATCCAGGCCCCGCGAATCTCCAGGCCTCCCATGGATACCTCTCCATGTCTCGACGAATCTATGAGTTTTATGCTCGCTCGCTTGAATTGCATGATCTTGCCTGGCTGAAGAGGGCGGGCAAAGGAATCGTCGTAACTTATCAGGGAGATGATGCGCGCCAGGGGGACTTTTGTCTGGCCAACTTCGAGATTAGCCCAGCAGGGGAAGTAGAGCCGGGGTACTATTCGCCAGCCTCCGATGCGCACAAGCGGGCCCGCATCGCCACAGTCGCCCGCTACGCCGACCGGATTTTCGCCCTTAATCCGGACTTGTTACACATCTTGCCGCCGACGGCCCAGTTCCTGCCGTATTCCCACATTGACCTGCGGGATTGGCAGGTTGTAGATAAGGGAAACCCCGGCTCCGCAGCGCCGGTCATAGTCCATGCGCCCACCCACCGCGGCGTGAAGGGGACCCGCTTCGTGCTGGACGCTATCGCGCGGCTGCAAGCGGAAGGGATCGCGCTGGAGTTGCTGCTGGTGGAGAAACTCTCTCATGCCGAAGCACGGCGCGTATACGAGCGAGCCGACCTGCTCGTTGACCAGTTGCTGGCTGGCTGGTACGGCGGCCTGGCGGTGGAACTCATGGCTTTGGGCAAGCCGGTGGTCTGCTATATTCGAGAAAGTGACCTCAAGTTCATTCCCCCGCAGATGCAGCAGGATTTGCCGATCATCAATGCCAGGCCGGCGACGCTTCACGATGTGCTCAGGGAATGGTTAACGGTGCGAAAGGATGAACTCGCGGAGATCGGACGACGCAGCCGGGCCTATGTGGAAAGGTGGCATGACCCGCTCAAGATCGCGGCCCGCTTGAAAAGCGAGTACGAAGCCATCATGGCCACAAAGCGACAAGGGAGCCGAAACTGATGTGTGGTATCTTTGGCATCTGGCATCTGGACGGGCGTCCGCTTGACCTGTCAACGGTGCAGCGGGCGGTAACCGTCCTGCGGCATCGCGGCCCGGACGACGAAGGTTACCTGCTGGTCAATACCCAGACGGGTCGCGCCGTCTTATGCGGCGGCCTCCATACGGATGCTTCTCTGAACCTTCCTCCGATCAATGCTTTCTATGGCGAGGTATTCGATCTAGCTTTGGGCTTCCGTCGGCTGGCGATCCTGGATCTCTCCCCCGCCGGCCACCAGCCGATGACCAGCGCCGACCGTCGCTTCTGGATCGTCTACAACGGCGAAGTCTACAACTATGTGGAGCTACGCGCCGAGTTGACAAGCTATGGCTTTGAGTTTCGCACAGGTACAGATACGGAGGTGATCCTGGCAGCATATCAACAATGGGGCCCTGAGTGCTTGTCGCACTTCAATGGCATGTGGGCCTTTGCTATCTGGGATCAACGCGAGCGGCAACTCTTTTGTGCCAGAGATCGCTGCGGCGTCAAGCCGTTTTACTATACCTATGATGGGGTGCGGTTCGCCTTTGCCTCCGAGATCAAAGCCCTGTTCTGCGACCCTGCCACTCCTGTCAGGCCGAACAACCAGCACATATACGACTACCTGGTTCTGGGCTATCTCAACCACACCGATGAGACTTTGTTCGAGGGAGTCTTGCAGCTTGGCGCAGCCAACTATATGCTTCTGGGTGAATCAGGGAGCCTTCGTATCTCGCGCTATTGGGACTTGGCTCCCGAAAAACCCTCCCCGCGGCCAGATAAAGAATGGGTTGCTGAGTTTCGCCAGACTCTACAGGATGCTGTCAGGCTGCGCCTGCGCAGCGATGTGCCCGTTGGTTCCTGCCTCAGCGGGGGGATCGATTCCTCAACGATCGTCTGCACGGTCAATCAGCTTCTCTCTTCAGAGATTCGCCCTGATTTTCACACTCGAATGGGCGACCACCAGAAGACATTTTCCTCCATCTTCAACTATCCCGACATTGACGAAAAACCTTTCATAGAAGCCGTCCTGCAGCAAACGGGAGCTGAAGAGCATACGGTGACGCCGCGTGGTGAAGAGTTGATGCAGACAGCGCCGCGCCTGGTCTGGCACCAGGGCGAACCTTTCGGATCCACCACGATCTATGCGCAGTGGCATGTCATGCAGTTGGCCCGCTCCGCTGGCATCACCGTGCTACTGGACGGGCAGGGCGCCGATGAACTGCTGGCCGGCTATTCGCACTACTATAGCTCTTTTTGGGCGGACCTGATCCGCACGGGATGTCTGACGGCCCTATGGCGGGAATGGAAGTCCTTCCCTTATCACCTGGAGCTTGACCCGTATCGCAGCCTGGGGGCTGCGCTTCGCAGATTGGCGCTCCATCTGGCGAAACGGGATCGCCTGAGTTTCGTGGCCGCTGCGCCGACGTGGCTTGATCCACAGTTTGCGGCGCAATGCGCGGACGAAAGCCCGTGGACGAGGAGGAATCCCCATTATGCTTCGGTGCTGGATGAGCATCTCTACGATTCGTTAACCCGATCCTCACTCCCTTCCCTGCTTCACTACGAGGATCACAATTCGATGGCCTTTTCCATCGAGGCGAGAGTACCTTACCTGGACTATCGTCTGATCGAGCTGTGCTACAGCTTACCGGTTCATCTCAAGATCAACAAAGGCACGACCAAAGTTATCCTGCGGGAGGCTGCGCGGAACATTGTGCCGGAGATGGTGCGCACCCGACAGGGTAAGCTCGGATTCCCGACCCCTGGCGACATCTGGCTGCGAGAGTATATAGTGGGTGATGTGGAACAGATTTTTCGTTCCCCAAGCTTCCAGAAGCGTGGGTATGTGAAACCGAAGGTGGCATTATCCCTTCTGGAACGCCACCGCAGCGGCGCCACTAAAGCGGACAAGACGCTGTGGAGGATGGTTTGCCTGGAATTGTGGATGCAGGTCTTTTTTGATCGGAGCGATCCTACAATATGTCCTTAGGCCCCCTGAACAAAATCCATATGCTCGTCCTCAACAATATGACGCATGACGCCCGCGTGCACAAAGAGGCGAAAACGCTGGCGTTGACTGGTTACGAGGTGACGGTAGCCGCGCTTTGGCAAGCGGGACTGGCCGAGCAAGAGAGCCAGGCAGGCTATCGGGTGCTTCGTTTGCGACTCCGCTCGCGGCGCTGGCGCGGAAGGCTGCTCGCTCCCCTGGCCAAATATCTGGAATACGGCTTCCTGGTATGGCGACTGGCCGGGCGCGAGCCAGCCCAAGTCTATCACGCGCACGATGCCAACACCCTACCCGCAGGCTGGCTGGCCTCGCGGCGGGCAGGTGCACACCTCGTTTACGACGCTCATGAGCTGGAAACAGGCCGCAGTTTCAACAGCCGGCTGCCGGGCATTTACCAGCGGGTTTGGGCCTGGCCGGAACGGGCTTTCATCCGCCAGGCCGATGCTGTGCTTACGGTGTCGGAAAGCGTCGCCGATGAGTTAGTGCGTCTCTACGCGATACCTCGGCCCACGGTCGTAATGAACTGTCCTGACTGGCAAGCGCCGCGCCAGTCCACTCGCTTACGGGATGTCCTGAGCTTGCCTGCTCATTTGAAAGTAGCGATCTACGTAGGGGGTGTGGCTGCCGGCCGGGGACTGGAGGCGTTCCTGGAGGCCATCCAGCGGCTGCCGGATGTGGCGGGAGTGGTTTTGGGCGATGGCCCTCTCCTGCCTGCGCTCCAGGCGGGCGTCGAAGCGGGGCAGTGGCAACGGGTTTACCTGCCCGGCAAGGTGCCTCTGGCCGATGTACCTGACTATATCGCCTCTGCCGATGTGGGAATGGTGCTCATCCAAGACACCTGTCTCAGCTACCGCCTCTCCCTGCCGAACAAGCTGTTTGAGTACATAGGCGCGGGCATTCCTGTCGTCGGGAGCGACCTGCCGGAGATAGCGCGGGTGATCCGCGAACAAGGGGTCGGACAGGTTGTGAATCCCGAAGATCCCCAGGCAATCGCCGATGGCATGAGTAGCCTGTTGCACCGCCCGGAGGCCTATACGCAAGCCAAAGCAAATGCTGCACGTGCCGCCACCTTGTTCAACTGGCAGCAGGAGAGCGCGAAGCTTCTGGCACTATACCGCCACATAGAGGGGAGGTCACCCTAGCCATGCGGGTCGCCATGCTCCTCTCCAACGCCTTCCGTCCCGACCCGCGCGTGCTTAAGGAGGCAGAAAGCCTGGCCGCGCTGGGGCACAAGGTGACGGTGATCTGCTGGGATCGCGCCGCCGAGATGAAGCCGGAGGAGGTTTTGGAATCAGGAGTACGTATTCTCCGTGTTCAGAATATCCCATCCGCTTATGGGATAGGCGCGCAGCAATTGCTTCGCCTACCCCATTTTTGGCTGGCAGCGCAACCAATACTTGGCCGCCTGCAACCCGATCTCATCCATTGTCATGGCCTTGACACTCTAGCGGCCGGCCTTGTCTGGGGCAAGCTCCGTCGCCGTCCTGTGGTCTTTGATGCTCACGAATATTTTGCTGAGCTTTGCCGGCCCCGTCTCCACGGCGTGGTTGGGGCATTGGTCTACCGACTGATCCGCATTACTGAGAGAACAGGAGCTCACCTGGCTTCCGCCGTGGTGACGGTGGACGAGACACTCGGCACGATTTACCGCCGTGCCAACCGGCGCGTCATTATCATCGGCCATTACCCCAATCGTGCCCTGGCGGCTGAACCCTCGTTGGCCTTTACCCGCGCCGATCTGACGCTGCTCTACGTTGGGCGGCTGTCAGCGGATCGGGGATCGTTGGTTTATGCCGAGGTGTTGCGGCGTCTGCGCGAGCAAGGCATTCCGGCTCGGCTGCGTCTGGCAGGAGTATTTACGCCAGCAAATGAAGAGCAACATTTCCGGGAACGATGCCAGGGGTTAGAAGATGCAGTGGAGTTTATCGGTTGGGTTCATTACGGTCAAATAGCTACGCTGCTCCGCAGTGCAGATGTCGGGCTTGCGATTTTGCAGCCCGAACCGCGTTACGTAGCAGCATTGCCCGTCAAGCTATTCGAGTACATGGCCGCCGGGCTGCCCGTCGTCGCCAGCAACTTCCCGCCGATTGCTGCAGTATGGCGCGAGGCCCAGTTTGGCGCGCTGGTAGACCCGACAGACCCCCAGGCGGCGGTTGCCCAAATCCGCTATTGGTGGGAACATCCCGACGAGGCTCGCGCGGCGGGAGAGAAAGGCCGCCAGGCGATTCTGCGAAAGTATAATTGGGAAGCCGTTATCCAACAGTTGGATGAGTTATATGGTTCGTTGTTTTCACATAGTCGCCCGTTCCGCAATGCGCATCCTTTACCTTAGCCAATACTTTCCGCCGGAGATCGGCGCGACCCAGACCCGCGCCTACGAGATGGCCAGTTATCTCGTGAAAGCAGGACATCAGGTGACGATGCTCACCGAGTTTCCCAACCATCCCTTGGGGATTATCCCTCCCGCTTATCGTGGCAAGTGGTATGAGCGGAGCTTGTTGGATGGGATTGATGTGATCCGCGTCTGGGTGAAAGCCTCTCCGGCCAAGAGTTTCCGCAACCGAATGCTTTTCTACCTGAGCTACATGCTCAATGCCATCCTCGCCGGCTTGTTGCTGGCCCGTGGGCGATACGACCTGGTCTATGCCACATCGCCTCCCCTTTTTGTGGGGGGAGCTGGGGTTGCGCTGAGCACGCTCAAAGGCATCCCCTTCGTCTTCGAGGTGCGCGACCTTTGGCCGGAATCGGCGGTGGCTCTCGACGAGTTGCGAAACCCGCACGCTATCGCCTGGGCTACATGTCTAGAGAAAATGTGCTATAATAAAGCGGCGAAAATCGTTGTCGTCACGGAAGGCATCCGTCGTCGCTTGCTGGAACGGGGGTTGCCCGCTGCCAGATTGCATCTCATCCCCAATGGAACGAACATCAACCTGTTTCAGCCGCAACCGGAGGCTGGCGCGCGCTTACGCCGGGAGTGGGGGCTGGACGACAAGTTCATCGTGCTGTATGCGGGCATACATGGTTTGGCGCAGGGGATGGATGCACTGGTCGAAGCGGCGCGACTATTAGGAGATCAGCCCGATATTCACTTTGTTTTCGTCGGTGAAGGCCCTAAGAAGCCGGAAGTTATCGCTCTGAAGGAAGCTCATGGCCTCCAGAACCTGACTTTACTGGCGGAACGGCCCACGAGAGAGATGCCTGCCTTTTTGTCGGCGGCGAACGTGGCTCTGGTACCCTTGCGCAAGCTGGAGCTGTTCCGGGGCGCGCTCCCTTCCAAGATGTTCGATGCCTGGGCCTGCGCTTGTCCCATCGTTTTGAGCATTGACGGGGAGGCGCGTCGGGCACTGGAGGAGGCTAACGCTGGGGTATACGCCGAACCGGAGAACCCGGCCAGCATCGCCGAGGCGATCAAAAGCCTGCGGGATGCGCCAGAGCGGGCGAAGGAGTTGGGGGCCAACGGCCGTCGTTATGTAAAGGACAACTACTCGCGAGAGCGGATGGCGCAGCGCCTGGCAGTGTTGCTGCAAGAGGTATGCGCCAAATCGGCATAGGAGGAGCACGTACCCTTACCATTACAGTTGAAATGCCTACAGAGGATGTGATATGCATACTAAATTGAGCATGTTCTGCGAACGCATCATGGAAGCGGGGTGGCTAGCCGCGTTGATCCTCGAACCCCTCTTCTTTAACGTCTATTCCAGCCGCGTCTTTGAGCCTGACAAGCTTGCTTTGCTGCGGTCTATCGCCCTGGTTATGGTAGCTACTTGGATCATCAAGACAATCGAAGAGGCGGGCACTAATGGCAGGCTAGGCGCGCGGGCGGAATCCAGCGAAAATAGTCAGGGGACTCAATCTCCCTCCCTGTGGCAACGCATCCGGCGCATTCCTCTGGCCGTGCCCACTTTGCTGCTGGTAGCCGTTTATATCCTCTTCACCATTACCTCAGTGGCGCCGGCCACCAGCTTCTGGGGTTCTTACCAGCGGCTGCAGGGCACTTACACAACTTTGTCCTACATCGTTATCTTTGCCCTCATCCTCAGCACGCTTCGCCGCCGCGAGCAGTTGGAACGCCTCATTCTCATGGCCATCCTGACGAGTTTGCCCATTGCGCTTTATGGGCTGATGCAGCATTATCGTTTGGACCCGCTGCCCTGGGGCGGAGATGTCGCCTTCCGCGTAGCCTCGAATATGGGCAACTCGATCTTTGTGGCCGCCTATATGATTATGATCGTTCCTCTCACCCTGCGCAACCTTATTGTGGCTCTCTCCAGCGTTCTAGAGGGCGAACCGCCCGAAATCAAGGGCGTCTTCATTGGCGGCTACATCCTGGCGCTGTTGGTGCAGATCGTGGCCTGGGCGAAAATCGGCTTTGCCGCCGGGCTTCTCGTCGGCACCGTCTTTACTTTCATCACCGCTCTTTTCTCCATCTCGATGCGCAAGCCGCTAGTGCGTTTCCTCTGGGTTGGTGCTTATTCGGTCATCCTTGTGGCGCAACTGGTTTGCATCTTTTTCACGCAGAGCCGTGGCCCCTGGCTCGGCCTGCTGGGCGGTGTATTCTTCTTCGTACTGACCCTCGCTTTCGCGCGGCGCATCCGTTGGTTGCAATGGAACTCCAACGCCCTCGCCGTGGTAGGAGGCATCTTTTTGATAGTCCTCAACATGCCTGGCACTCCGTTGGAAAAGATCAAGGACCTCCCTTATGTCGGACGTTTGGGCCGCATCTTTGAAACGGAGATGGGCACCGGCAAGGTCCGTGTGCTCATCTGGGAAGGAGCAGTGCAGCTCATTGGCTTCCACGAGCCGATCGGCTTGCCTGATCAGAAAGATAAACTGAACGCCATTCGCCCCCTTGTTGGCTATGGGCCTGAGTCCATGTATGTGGCGTATAACCCTTTTTACCCGCCGGAACTGGCTTATTATGAGCGGCGCAATGCCTCTCCCGACCGCTCGCACAACGAGACCTTCGATGCCCTGGTGATGACCGGCCTGGTCGGTTTCCTGGTCTACTTTTTCCTTTTCACCAGCCTCTTTTACTACAGCCTGAAATGGCTGGGCCTGATCGAAAACAAAACGCATCGGAATATCTTCCTGGGCTTGGGCTTCGGCGGAGCTTTCCTGGGCACCTTGATCCCCTTGTTGCTGGAGCGCTCTCTCAAGTTTGTCGGCGTGGGCCTTCCCTTTGGCTTTATCATCGGCGTCGGCCTTTATCTCGTGGTCTCCTCCTTTATGGTCTCGCGCCAAGAGGGCCAGGAGGATGGTCGCCAGTTGCTTCTGATTGCGCTTCTCTCGGCTATAGTTGCTCATTTCATCGAAATTCACTTTGGCATCGCCATCGCGGCGACCCGAACCTACTTTTGGGCCTACGCTGGCGTCTTGGTGGTGGTGGGTATGCGCTGGGTTAGCCTGGAAAAGATGGCTCCGCAGGCCCAGTTGCGGGGCGCGGATAGTTATAGTACAGCTAAAGGATCACCTTCTCGGCCTGCACCCAAGAGTTCGCAAACGGCGCGTCGCCGCCGCAAGAGCCGCGCGGCAGCGCCGGTGGCTCAGCCCATTCGCCCCAGAACTTCAGCCTGGCGTTGGGCAGGGATTTTGCCCTACGCGCTCCTGGTAGGTTTGATCTTTATCACCATGAGCTACGACTTTATCACCAACCAGCAAGGGGTGACGAGCACCTGGGAGATTTTGAGCAATTCTCTCACAGTGCTCAAGCGAGGAGGCAAGGAGATGCGCTCCTACGCCATGATATGGCCTTTCCTTTTCACCTGGCTGTTGGGTGGGGTTTTGGCTCTGACCCAGGTGCCGGGGTCAGATCAAGCGGACGAGAACAGGAACTCGCCGAACTCTTCGGGCCAGGGTGACACGAACGGAAATCTGGCTGCTTTGGGCGTATATACTATGGTTCCCCTAGCGGTTTTTCTCCTGTTCGCACTGCCCCATGCGGCCAGCTTGCAGCCTGGGACGGATGTCGCCCGCGTCATTGCTCCCTACTACCTGGCAGCCTTCGCCATGCTCTTCGCCGTGGCGCTCGCCCTGTTAGGAGAAACGCCTCTACCGCCTGTTGCCTTCAAGCCGACCGCTCGTCTGGGGCAGGCCGTGATGATACCTGCAGCCGTGGCCATCTCTGCCTTTCTCATCTATGCCCTGAATATCAGCATCATCAAAGCTGACATCTACTACAAGCAAGGGAAGCACTACGATAATGACCGCGATTGGGACAAAGCAATCATACTATACCAGGAAAGCATCAATTACGCCAGAGGTGAGGACTTTTACTATCTCTTTCTGGGGCGTGCCTATCTGGAAAAGGCGAGCGGCATCGCCGACGCCAACCAGCGCGCCCCCTGGTTGGAAAGAGCGCGCCAGATCCTGGAGGAAGCTCGCCGCTTGAACCCGCTCAACACCGATCATTCGGCGAACCTGGCGCGGCTCTATCGTACCTGGGCCGGAATGACCTCCGATCCGGCCAAACGCGAGCAATTGCTGAAGCGATCCCTGGAATATTACAATGAGGCCACGACCCTCAGCCCGCACAACGCCCAACTGTTCAACGAATGGGGGTTAGTATATGTTCTGCGCGGCGAGGCAGATGAGGCTTTGGAGAAATACCAAATCTCCCTCTCTTTGGATCAAAAGTTCGAGCAAACCTATCTTCATTTAAGCAACCTGTATCTGAACCAAAAGCGATACGATGAGGCGGCGGAGGCTTCTCGCCGGATCATTGAGTTGAAGCCGGAGAATGTGCAGGCGCATAGCGCCCTGGGCTATATCTATTCGCAGCAAGGCAAGCTGGAAGAGGCTGTACAGGAAAACCTGGAGGTGCTAAAGATCGCTCCCAGGGACTATGCCAGCCACAAGAACCTGGCGATCCTCTACCAGCAACTGGGGCTTTTGCCAAAGGCTCTGGAGGAGGCGAAAATCGCCTTGGGAAGCGCGCCCGACAATGAGAAAGCCGCCCTGCAAAATTTTATTTCCCAACTGGAACAACGGACAAAGTAGTAGACAGGAGAGAGGAGCAGACCCGCGCATTTACTACCCCTACGTGGAACGATAAACGGAATGTAGGGGCTGACCCACGTGTCTGCCGAAAGGGGAAATATGAGCAAGAGATCACGAAGGTCAAGAAGCGACCGACGCGCTGCCGCGGCCAGCCAGAGGCGAGAAGCAGGAACCGAACCCATCTCGCAACCAGAGGTCAAGGTCGCTCCCCGCGTCGGGAAATCGGGATCGCGGAAGCGTAAAGGTCTGGCGGCCTTGATGCAGAACCGCAGCTTGTTATGGGGCGGAGTCGCGCTCCTGATCGTTATCGTATTGGTGCTCATCTGGCTCTTTGCGACGCCCTGGAGTCCGCTTTCCAAGCCGGTTGCTCCTCAGCCGTCCGCTGCTCCCACCTCATCAGCAGAGGCCGCCGGCACCAAGAGTTGGCCAAAGCCGCCCGACATGACTATTGGCACGAGCAAAAC
>CAYPON010000011.1:0-7134 GCA_964412315.1 uncultured Anaerolineae bacterium
CCTCACGGCTCGATGATGATCTTGAGCACGTTGTCCTTATAGTTTTCCAATAAGTCGAGGGCTTCCGCCGTTCGCTCCAGCGGGAAATGGTGGGAAACGACGGATCGTAAATCCACCTGGCCTGCTGCTGCGAGCGCCATCGCCCGCTCGTAAACTTCCTTCATGCGCCGCGACAATTTGATCGTCAACCCTTTGCGACGGGCGACGGAAGCGGTGAAGGTTGTCGTATCCTCGGTGGGGATGCCGACCAGAATCACCGTGCCGCCCGGCTTGGCAATCTTCATGGACTGATCTGGCGTCTCCTGGGCTCCAGCGGCCTCAAAGACGGCATCTACGCCGCGGCCGCCCGTCGCCTTCAGGATGGCCGCCACAACGTCCTCGCGCCTGGGGTTAAAGAGGTCGGTCGCTCCGGCCTTCCTGGCGGCTTTGAGCCGGTAGTCGAGCGGCTCTGTGGCAAAGATGCGGCTGGCTCCCGCCACCCGCGCCATCTGGATCGTCAGAAGGCCGATAGGCCCGCAGCCCAGTACGGCGACGGACTGCCCAGGCTTCGGTTTGCCCAAATCTACTGCATGAATGGCGATGCCCAACGGTTCCAGGACAGCTCCGTCATCATAGTTGAGATTGGGCGGCAGAGGGTAGCAGTATCTCCCTGGATAGGTCACATATTCGCGCAAAGCACCGTCCACGCCGGGTGATCCGGCAAAGGCCACTGCGGGACAGAGATTGGGGTTTCCTCCCCGACAGAACTCGCACTGCCCGCATGACCGCGCGGGATCCACGGCCACAGCCTGGCCCACCTTCAGTCCAGCCACCCCAGGCCCCAAAGCGGCAATCTGGGCGGAGAACTCGTGTCCTCCAACCAAAGGCTCCTTGACCACCGCGTCGCCGATTGCCCCTTCCCTATAGTAGTGGACATCGGAGCCGCACAGCCCGACAGCCTTGATGCGCAAAAGCACCTCACCCGGCCCCGGTTCGGGCCTGGGCGCTTCTTCAATGCGGACATCATGGATGCCGTACAAATGTGCTATCTTCATCGAGATCATCCCTCTTTCTCTTTTGTTTCGGACTACACCGTTGATTATATCGCCCAAAGGTAAGCCCGTCAAAAGACTTGGCGGAAACAAAAGACCCCCGAGGTCTCCTAGATCCTGGAGGTCTTTGGCTTACAGCGGAGCGCGTATTGTATAATCATGGAAATAGCTTGCCCTGCCGGATTTTCTCGTATTGCGCCAGGACCATCTGCGCTATCTTGTCTTTCGGATCGAGGCCGCAGATATCGTGCAGCACGCTGTCTAGCCCCTCTTGCACCAGGCGTCGCTGTAGCTCCATAGCGCTGACGTCACGGGGGTCGTCGAAGGCTAGAGCCGCAGCGATGCCAACGGATAGCGCGATAGGCCGAATGCCGAAAGACCAGGCCAGGGATGCCGCGCCGACGAGCCGATCCGTTCTCCCCAGCTTGCGCAGCGGGTCCCTGGCCAAGCGGAAGGTGGTATCGCCCAAAGCGCGGTTGGCAAAGCGGTTCAGCAGATCTTCCACGTGCTCGCGTAGAGCCTGGGGAGCGAAGCCGTGTCGCGCGATCAGGGCGCGTTGCGACTCGTCGAGGGCCTGGAGCAGCCAGGGCCGAATGTCGGGGTCTTCCAGTGCCTCATAGCCGTAGATCAGGCCCTTCAGGTGTCCCAGGTAGCCCAACATGGCATGTCCGGCGTTGTGGATGTAGAGCTTGCGATCCATGTATGCCTCAAAGTTATCATGTGGCTCCAGGCCCACGATGGAGGGAATCTCCCCAACGAAACCTGCTTTGTTCACCGGCAGGATTTTATACGGCTCGGCGAGAATGAGGGAGGGATCCTGCTGCTGTAGTTCCGGGGGCACCAAAGGCACCATGCGCGCGATCACGGCATCCACCAGGCCGACGCGCTCTGCCAGATAGCTGTGATGCTGCGCCGGCAGGTGTTGCTCAAGCATCTCGCGGAAAATGCGCGGTGCTTCTTTGAGGTTCTCGCAGATGATGATATTCAGCGGCCCCGCGCCCTTTATCTGCCCATCACCTGCCCGGCGGGCGATGGCAGCGGCGATAGTCGGGGCAATCTTGGGCAGGACGTTAGCCCCCACCGCCGTAGCCATGATGTCCGCGTTGGCGATCTCGGCGATTACGGCTTCCACAGACCTGTCGTCCACAGCGCGAACATTGCCGATGAGGATGTCTTCTGTGCGCTCATTGCTCACGAGCCGCAGGCGGTAACTGCGCCTTTCATTGAGGGCTGCGATCAGCGCAGGGACGATGTCCACGAAAACCACTTCGTAGCCGGATTCGGAGAACAACTGGCCGAGGAATCCCCGTCCGACGTTACCTGCGCCATACATGATCGCCTTTTTCATGGCTTGGCCTCCGATGGAACGTGCTGGATTTGTGGATCGGCAAAGATGTCCATCTCATCACGGCTCGTGGTAGAGAATAATGTTAGTCGCCTCTTGCGGCGTGATGACGATGCCAGCACGGTCAAGGTATTCTTTGGCCCTGGCGCGGGCCTTCTCTGTCACGCTTTGCTTCATGATGAGTGACCTCCTGGTACAGCAATCGCGCTCCGGAGCGGAGAAAGACGCAGGCTCAGGCTTGAGAAGCGGCAAGATCGGGGGATGCGCTCGTCAGAGCAGCGTGGATTCTCTCTACAGCTTGCCAGGCGGCGCTGGCCTGCGCCGGCAAGGGAGGTTGCGCGCTATAACGGGCGGTCACATAGGCCTCCGTTATTGTTCGTAGCGCTTCTCCCTGATCCGGGCACATGGCGCGAAGCGTTTCCTGATAAGCATAGGGCGTCTGGGCATAGGAACGGGGATACCCCTTTTCCATGGCCAGGGCGAGCAAGCTCTGGTAGGCAGCACGTATGGCGAGGCGTGGATCCGCCGGATCACCCAGCAACGGTAAGAAGAGCGGTGGGGTCACCTCTCGGCGCCGTCTGCGCAGTAAGGAAGCCAATTGCGATCTCATCAGATCCCATGACCAGATGGACTCGCGGCTTTCCAGGACGCCGTTGTATCTACCGGGTTGGCGTCGGCGAAGGGCCAGCAAAAAGAGCGAAGCAACAAGCAACACCAGCGCTGCGGCCAGGGCGATGCGCAAAAGGAAATCCAGCGCAGGGGGAAGGTTTCTTGCTGTTCGTTCTATCTGCTCCAACTGCTCTTCAGGAGTTGGCGTGGGCTGCGGTCCCGGCTCTTGCGGCCTGTTATACAACCTGGAGAGCCATCTCAGCAGTGGCTCAAGGAGCATAAACAGGATGTAGACGAAGGGGAAAAGGATGTAGTAGAGGAGTAGCCCCAAGAGGTTCCAGATAGGCCGCAGCCAGGCTATGACTTGCCTGAAAGCATCAGGCGCGACGAGGGAGTTGGTGATCCAGCCGAGCAGGAGTATGCTGCCGATCACCAGCAATACGGCCAGCAGCCAATGACGACTGAGTTGTAGCGAGATACTGATTCCCCCGCTGCTTTGCCGCAAGGCTCGCGATGCTCCTGCCAGGGCCAGAGTCATCAAGCCGGAGACCAGGAAAAGGATGAGCGCACTCACCAATTGTCCCCTGGTGAGGAGAGATGGAAGGACTCTGCCTAGAAGGAGCAAAGCCACCATCATGCCTGTGCCGGTCAGGAAAGCTCTGGCCAGGGCTTCGTGGTTCATATGCTCCGTAACCATGCCGCGCCACCAGAGTAGTGCAGCGGCGACGAGCATGACGAAAGGGGCGGGCAGAGTATTATGCCAGTAAAAGAGCTGTCGAACCAGGCTGATGAGGCCCACGCCAGGAAAAACGAGCAGGAGGGAGATGAGACAAGCCGCGAAACCGCCGCCGACGGCGATCGTGCGACCGGCCCTGCTGCTGCGGTCGAGATGGGAAGTCATAGCGCCACCGAAAGCCAGGGCGACCAAAAGCGAGAAAGGTATTTGTACCCTCTTTGCGCCGGTTAACTCGCTATCCGTGAGGATCTTTAAGAGCGGATACACCCAGGATACGCGCATCACTGAGGCGGCGAACGGGACGACGAAAAGCTCAAGCAAGTTCCAGCGTCGCAAGGCGATGCCAGGCATCGCGTCCTCCCAAATGATAGACTCTGAGGCGCTCCGGCGCTCGCGTGGGCTGTTCTCCCACGGTGAGCAGCACCACCGGATGGCCGTTCTCTTGTATGGTCAACAGGGCTTCCAGGGTCTCTTCCACCGGCAGCGCAGAGATGGCGACCACCGTGCCCCCGTAAGGCAGGCTCTGCATATCGCGCAGCAATAAATGGCTTAAGGAAAACTGTCTGAAAGGATCCAGCCGCGCCAACGTCTCCAGGATTTGCGTCAACTGCGCCGGGCTGCGGCTGGGCGGCACATACACGCAATTGTTGGAATTGCCGATGCCGCTATTGGTATGCAACGCTACTGCCTGGTTTGCGGCGAGAGCGTGAGTGGCGATGGAAGCAGCGGCGGTGATGACCAACTCTAAATACTCAGGGATCATCCCGTATGGATTAAGAGAGGTCTGCACATCAGTGAAGAGAAACAGCACGCGGCTCGCTCCTGGATCAAAGACCTTAGTTTGCAGCCGTTGCAGGCGGGCGGTCGTCTTCCAGTGCACGTAGCGCATACTGTCGCCAGGCACGTACTCGCGCACCGTTGCCATGCGCAGCGGGTCCTCGATCAGCCGGAAGGAGGCCTTCTCTTCCGGCAGGGGCCAGGCTGGAGGCAAGCCCAATCTGCTGATCGGAACCACCTTAGGGTATACCAGCAAAGTGTCCGCCTCTGGAGCAGCTTCTGTCTGCCAATAAAAGCCAAAGACATCTCCGGAGATGATGTCGGCGGGGCCGAAGTGAAATTCACCTCGCTTGTCTCCCCGGATACGATAAGTCCGCCGCACCCGTTCATACCAGCGCAAGGCCATGAGATTGGCCAGAATATGGCTTTGCGGCTCGTCGCCGGGTTGCCTGGTGAGCAGCGTAACGTCCGGCGGAAAGTGATCGAGCACCATTAGCCAGGCCAGAGGCAAGAGTTTAGCATTGGTGACCTCAATGCTCAGTTGGGTTTCCTCGCCAAAGTTCAGCCGCGTGTCGCCTAGTGCACGCCGATAGGACACTCCTTCCAGGCAGTGGCGTATCCACAGGTTAGACGCAAGGGAGGCAAGGCCCAATAGCACAGTGAAGAAAAACATCAATTCGTATCGCAGCGCAATGCTAAGGGTGAAGAGAAAGATCAGTAGCAGATACCAACCAGGGCTGTTCATTTGCTATCTTTGAGCGACCAGCTTTCTTCCACGGGCACAGGCACCTGGCTGACGATATCGTCCAGGACTTTGGCTATAGGGCGCGCGCGCAGGCGCGTCTCCGCGCTGGGGATCAAACGGTGGGCCAACACCGGCTTGACCAGGGCTTGCACATCATCGGGTAGAACGTAGTCCCGGCCGCGGATAGCAGCCAGCGCCTGGCTTGTGCGATAGAGAGCCAGCGTTCCACGCGGGCTGACGCCCAGGGAAAGCGCCTTGCTCTCCCGCGATGCCTGCGCCAGGGCGATCATGTAACTTTCGATGGTTTCGTGTACTGTAACCTGCCGGCAGCGCTGGCCCAGCGCCAGAACGTCCTCTCCCGGCACGACCGCTTGCAGTTCCGCCAGCGGATCCGAATCACGGAACCGTCGCAGTATCCTTCGCTCCTCTTCGGTGTAGGGATACCCCAAGGAGACGCGCATCAGGAAACGGTCTACCTGGGCTTCCGGCAGGGGGAATGTGCCTTCCAATTCTATCGGGTTCTGGGTAGCCAGGACCAGAAATGGCCGCAGCAGCGGGCGCGTGACGCCGTCCACCGTCACCTGACGCTCTTGCATCGCTTCGAGCAAGGCGCTTTGCGTGCGGGGGCCGGCGCGGTTGATCTCGTCGGCCAGGACGATCTGCGCCATGATCGGCCCGGGGCGATATTCGAATTCTCCGCTCTTCTGGTTGTAAACGCTGACGCCGGTGATATCCGTTGGCAACAGGTCGGGGGTAAACTGGATGCGGGCAAAGCTGCAACCCAGGCTGCGTGCCAGTGCCTTGGCCAGCGTCGTTTTACCGATGCCGGGGATGTCCTCGATCAAAACATGCCCCTCGCACAGCAGGGCAACCAGCATTAACTCTACGGCTTCATCCCTGCCCACAATGACCCGCCCAACATTGGCTTTTATGCGGTTGACCGCGTCCTGCACTTCAGAAATAGTTAGCGACATGATGACCTCTTTCATGATCTTGCATGCTCATTGTAGCCCAAAGCCTGGCAAGTGTCAAAAAGAGACCTCCGGGGTCTGGGGGACCTCGGAAGTCTCTTAGCTATAGCAGGGCGCGCACTCCCTTGCTATGCCTTCAGGTTTGACGTTCTCAAATTAACAAAAACTGGCTATAATCATCCCGAAAGCCGCAGGCTTCGGCCGTGCAGCAGGGGTGTCATCCTTAGGATAGAAATAGAGAACGACCTTTTTGCCCCGGAAATATATTCTCATACTTTGACTCGAAAGGGTGGAATTATGCAAACTCGTTGTGTTGTGATCACCGGGATGGGCGCGGTGACGCCGTTGGGCCTGACGGTGGAGCAAACCTGGTCTAATCTGTTACAGGGCAAATCCGGCGTTGGCCCGATCACCACCTTCGATGTCAGCGATTTGCCCTCGCGGATTGCAGCTTTTGTGAAAGGCTTCAACCCTGAGAACTATATGGATCACAAAGAGGCGCGCCGGCTTGCGCGGTTCACTCAATTCGCCGTTGCTGCGACGCATATGGCCATCAAGGACGCTTCCCTGGATCTCAGCCGGGAGGATCCTACGCGGCTGGGCCTGGAGATCGGCAGCGCGGTTGGCGCTATTGACTTGATCGAGGATCAAAGCCGCGTGTTCCAGGAACAGGGGGTGAGACGGCTCAATCCCACCCTCATCCCTTCCATCATCGTCAATGCGGCCTCTTGCCAGGTGGCCATCTCCCTTGGCATAAAAGGCCCGACAAATAGCCCGGCGGCGGCCTGCGCTACCGGCGTTTATGCGCTGGGCCAGGCCCTTCGCAGTTTGCAGAGGGGCGATGCCGACGCCATCATCGCTGGAGGCACCGAGTCCGCCATGTCACCTTTGCCTGTAGCCTCCTTTGCCAGGCTCGGTGC
>CAYPON010000011.1:7144-27240 GCA_964412315.1 uncultured Anaerolineae bacterium
ATCTAGACGCAACGAGGCGCCGGAACGGGCCTGCCGGCCTTTCGACGCGCAGCGTGACGGCACGGTCATCGCTGAGGGGGCGGCAGCCGTCGTCATGGAAACCCTGGAACATGCTTTGCGACGCGGAGCGCGCATCCTGGCCGAGGCCGTCGGCTATGCGACAACTGAGGATGCTTATAATCTGGTCGCTCCAGATCCTGAGGGCGCAGGGGCGACCCGAGCGATCAAGCTCGCATTGGACGACGCGAAAATGTCCCCCTCGCAGATAGACTACATCGTCGCTCATGGCACAGGCACGCCGCTCAATGATGTCACAGAAACTCTGGCTATCAAAAAAGTGTTCGGTGAAAGAGCGTACCAGATACCTGTCAGCTCGAACAAATCTATGCTGGGACACATGTTGGGGGCGGCGGGCGCCATCTCGGCGATTGTGGCTCTCTTGACGATGCGCGATGGCCTGATCTCGCCCACGATCAACTTGGAGACCCCAGACCCCCAGTGCGATCTGGACTACGTGCCGCTCCGTGCGCGACCCGCCCAGGTTAGCGCTGCCCTCGTCAATGCTTTCGGATTCGGCGGCCAAAATGCCACTTTCATCATGCGGCGTTATGTATCCAGCTAGATTTGCGAAGCCTGGCAGACTTCGCAAGTCTTTTATGCGGGTTGAATGCTAACGGGAATTGTGGTATACTTGCGCTGGAAATAAATCGTTTCTGTGCGGAGGTCGAGATGGTCAGTAAAGAGCTGCTAGATATCCTTGTCTGTCCGGCCTGCAAGTCCGAAGTCGAGCTGGTCAAGGAAGTCTGGCTTGTCTGCCAGAATCCCCGGTGTCGTCGCAAATATCCTATCCGCGATGATATTCCGGTTATGTTGATTGAAGAGGGAGACAAATACGTTGATATCCCGATTGAGAAGCTGGGCCAATCCTAAATTGGTTGGCCTTGTGAGGGCGATCCTGCGTGACTGCCCTGTGGCTTTGGTCGTTTTCCTCTGCCTTCTTCTCGCCTGGCCTGTGGCCGCCCAGGGGGGGATAAAAGTTATAGAGAGCAAACAGGAGAGCCACTTTGCGGAAAAGGTGGTCTTCCGTTTGACGGCGGAGAGCGATGCCACAATTGAGCATGTCCTGCTTTTCCGGCAGCTTGCGGGCGAACAGGTGAAACTGCGTGCCAGGCCCGACTTTACGCCCGGTAAGCGCATCAAGGTGGAGTATACCTGGGAGTTAGAGCCAGGCGACCTCGCACCTGGCGCTCAGGTGTCCTATTTCTGGGAGTTGGAGGACAAGGCGGGTCATCGCTTGCAAACAGCGCCTCAGGGTTTCTCCTATGATGATGATCGCTTCCAGTGGGAGAGCGTTTCTCGTGGGGAGATCGTCGTGCATTATTACGGCGGAAAGCATGATCTGGCGGAGGAGATCCTTTCCACGGCTGAAGAGGCAACCCAGCGTTTACAGAAGGATGTAGGTATCCTCTTGGAAAAACCAGTGCGGATTTTCGTCTATAATAGCCGAAGCGACATGCGTGCGGCTCTGTCGCCACGAGGGGGTGTCTACGATGCCCAGACGGTAACGCTAGGGGCGGCGATGGGCAGGAATACGCTGTTGCTTCTAGGCTCCGATCTGAAGGTGCGCGTCGCCGTGGCCCACGAGTTGAGCCATATCGTTGTTGGGCTGGCGACGGACAATCCCTACACTGATCTTCCACGCTGGCTAGATGAAGGGCTGGCGATGTATGCAGAGGGCACGCTCTTGCCCGATAACGCCCAGGCTCTGCAGAAAGCGATCCGCGAAGATCGCCTGATTTCCGTGCGCTCCCTGTCCAGTTATGTAGGCAAGCCGGAGCAGGTGGATCTCTTCTACGGCGAGGTGTATAGCCTCGTTGATTTCCTGCTCAAAACCTACGGCAACGAAAAGCTGGATAAGCTCCTGGATATTCTCAAGACCGGCGTCCCTATCGAGGAGGCCCTACGGCAGGCCTATGGTTTCGGTCTGGATCAGCTTGATGACGAGTGGCGGGTCAGCCTTGGCCTGCGCCCCCGCGCCGAGATGCAAGCGACACCCACTCTCTCGCCCGGCTCTGCCCAGCGAGGCTCTCCCGTGTGTACCAGTCCGTTGGCAGCCGCCTGGCTCGTCGCGTCGGCTTTGATTATTGTTTTTCACCGTCGTTAGAGCCTATGCCAGAGCTGCCCGAAGTGGAAACGATTGCCTGCGATCTCCGTCCCTATCTGATAGGGCGGACTTTCGCCGATGTTCGGATCAATTGGCCGGGCGCGATCCACCAGTTGTCTCCTGAGCAGTTCGCTCAGCAATTGCTGAGTCGCCAGGTTCTCGACATCACCCGGCGAGGCAAGTATCTGGTTTTCCTGCTCAGTGGTGGTTGGCATCTGCTGATTCACCTGCGGATGACAGGCCAGCTCCTGCTCGGACAGTTGCCGCCGGAGGCAGGCAAACATGTCCGTCTAGTTTTCCTTTTCGGCGATGGCTTGCCGTTGTCCTTCCGCGACATGCGCAAATTCGGGCGAGTCTACTTGACCAAAGACCTGGATGCGGTGGTGGGGGATTTGGGGCCGGAGCCGTTGGCGAGCGACTTTGATGGCGATGCTTTCGCTTCCTTGCTGCGACAGCGCAAGGGCATCATCAAGCCGCTGTTGCTGGATCAACGGTTCATCGCTGGTTTGGGCAATATTTATGTTGATGAAGCGCTCTTTGTCGCGGGCATTCATCCCTGCCGCCGAGCGAACACGCTGCAGCCGGGAGAAATCTCACGGCTTTACGATGGCATTCGCCAGGTTTTGCAGCAAGGGATCGCCAACCGGGGCACGACCCTCGATGATTATCGCGATTCGCAGGGGCGGCCGGGAAACAATCAGGAGAGCCTGACCGTGTTCCGTCGCGCTGAGGAGCCTTGCCCGCGCTGTGGAACGCTGATCCAGCGTATTGTGGTAGGGGGGCGAGGCACATATTTCTGCAGCCGCTGCCAGAGGTAACGCTTTTCATGTATCGCATCCTGGTCATCAATCCTGGCTCCACCTCAACCAAGCTGGCATTGTATGAGGATGAGACCCCGTTATTCACCGAGGTGCTGCGGCATTCGGCAGGGGAACTGGTCAAGTATCCATATATTGCTGATCAATATGATTTCCGCTTCCAAGCTTTGCTCGGTTTCCTGAAAGCGTGCGATGTCAAGTTAGCTAGCCTTCACGCCGTTGTGGGGCGCGGTGGCCTCATGCGCCCCGTGCAGTCCGGGACCTACCTGGTGAACGAGCGCATGGTCGCCGACCTCCGTGCTCCTCAGGCGCGGGAACACGCTTCTAACCTTGGCGCGCTCATTGCCTATCAGGTCGCTCAGGTAGCTGGCGTGCCCGCTTTCGTGGTGGACCCTGTCGCTGTGGATGAGCTTGAGCCGATAGCACGCATCTCGGGCCTGCCTGAAATCCCGCGGGTCAGTCTTTCCCATGCCTTGAACCTGAAAGCGACCGGACGTCGTGCGGCAGCCGATCTAGGGCGCCGCTATGATGAGCTGAACCTGGTCATTGCTCATCTGGGCGGGGGCATTTCCGTCACGGCACATCGCCAGGGGCGCATGATAGACATGAATCAGGCCCTGGATGGCACGGGGCCTTTCTCGCCAGAGCGAGCGGGGGGCCTTCCCGTTGGTGACCTGGTGCGGCTGTGCTACTCTGGCAAATATACCCCAGAGCAGATGCTAAAGAAGCTTGTCGGCCAGGGAGGATTAGTGGCTCATCTTGGCACCAGCAGTGCCCAGGAGGTTGAGTCGCGTATCGAGCATGGGGATGAGCACGCGCGGCTTGTCTTTGAGGCGATGGCCTATCAGATCGCCAAAGAGATCGGCGCCATGGCCACAGTGCTTAAGGGCAAGGTAGATGCTGTTGTGCTCACAGGGGGGCTGGCAAATTCGGATATGCTGGTGAACTGGATCAAGGAGAGAGTGAGTTGGATCGCGCCTGTCTTGCTCTACCCCGGTGAGGATGAGATGCTGACGATGGCTCAGGGGGCTTTGCGCGTTTTGCGGGGTGAGGAGGAAGCGCAGGCGTACTAAAAAAGACCTTCGTGGTCTCCGAGACCTCGAAGGTCTATCAGGTGAGAAAAAAGAGGGAGCCAATGGGAAAAGACGAGGAGAAGGGCAAGACCATTCTTTGCATCGAAGACGAAGCTGGGATGCTTGATCTTTTCCGGCTGATCTTGGAACGACGAGGGTTCAGAGTGTTGGGGGCTTTGGATGCCCAGACAGGCTTGGACCTGATGCAGAAAGAGAAGCCGGCGCTCGTCCTTCTGGACATTATGATGCCCCAGGTAGACGGCTGGGAGGTCTTTCGTCAGATGAAGACCGATGAGAATTTGAAAGATATTCCCGTCATCATTGTGACGGCGAGAACCCAGCCGATTGATGTCATCTTGGCGCGCCATGTCGCCAAAGTGGACGATTATATCACCAAGCCTTTTGGCCCTCAGGAACTTTGGCAAAGGGTGGACCAGGTTCTTTCTCGGAAAAAAGGAGCTTAGCGTTTCAGATAAGGAGATAGTACATGGAAGAGAAAGCCCTAAGAGTGGTTTGCGTTGAAGATGAGCCGGAAATGATAGACCTTATTCGGCTGATCCTGGAGCGGCGGCATGTAGAGTTTATCGGCGCTCTGGGAGGGCGTCTTGGCATAGAGATGATCCGCCAGGAGAAGCCGGATTTGGTTCTGTTAGACATCATGATGCCGGAAGTGGATGGCTGGGAAGTGTACCGAACCATGAAACTTGACGACGAGTTGAAGGATATTCCGGTTATCGTCGTCACCGCCAAGGCGCAAAGCATTGACAAGGTGCTTGGCCTGTACATTGCCAAAGTTGATGACTATATCACCAAGCCTTTCAGCCCGCAGGAGCTTCTGCAGAGTATAGATCGTGTGCTGGAGAAGGTGCCAAGGCGAGGGCTTCGCTAGAGGTGCATGGATGATAGATGAGATTATCGCCGAGATGCAACGTGTTGCGCAACATGCTGTTGGCCCCGATGGGCGGGAGATGCTCTTGCTCCCTCTTGCCGAGGTGCGCCGGATTGCGAATGCACGAGGTCTTTCCTTGTGTGAAATCGAAATCCTGGCTCTGGATAACCGCATCCTCCCTGCGCGCTATCAGCGCAACCTGGGGACGGTTGGATGGGAGGGGCAGAGCAAGTTGCGACGCGCCACCGTGGCTGTCGTTGGTGCGGGGGGGCTGGGCGGCTGGATCATTGAGGGGCTGGCGCGAATGGGCGTGGGCAAGCTGATTGTGATTGATGCCGATGTCGTCGAGGAGAATAACCTCAACCGCCAGTTGCTTGCGACCGAAGCGAGCCTCGGCCAGCCCAAGACGGAACTCGCTGTCGCCCGCGTGGCCGAGGTGAACGCAGCGACAGAGGTGATCGCCCACCACACTTGGGCCAACGCCGACAATTTCGTTGACCTTTTAGCAACTGCCGAGGTCGTTGTGGATGCCTTGGATACTTTGCCGGCCCGCTTCGAACTGCAACATGCCGCCGCTCGTTTGCACATCCCCTTTGTCCACGGTGCTATCGCCGGCTACGTCGGGCAGGTCATGACAGTTTTCCCTGGCGATGCGGGATTACATGCCCTTTATGGGCAAGGGGACATACCACAGAGGGGGGTCGAGACCAGATGGGGGAACCCCGCCGCCACGCCGATGATGATCGCCGCCTGGCAAATCCACGAAGTGATCAAGCTGATCGTGGGGCGAGGCGAGCCAGTGCGCCATCGCCTGCTGCTTTTCGATGCGGAGGCAGGCACGATGGATTTGCTGCGCTTATCATAAAGAACTCCCCGCAGGCCCAACCTGCGGGGAGTTCTTGTTTCTAGCACGTTCCGCTCTCTTTCGCCTTCTTGACCAGTTCCTCCCAAGCGCAGTCCACGTTATGTTGGATCGTCTCGAGGTCCACCGCGCTAAGATGGCGAAAACGCCCCTGCAATTGCAGATATTCCCGTACCGGCCTGGGCTTCTCCGGCCAGACATTGACGGTATACTTTTCGCCCTTCTCCACCTCGTAAAGTGGGAAGACTTTGCTCTGTACGGCCAGCCGCGCGATTTTGATGGATTGCGATGGCTCACTTTTCCAGCCCGGAGGACAAGGCGCCAGGATGTGGATGAACTTGGTGCCGCGGATGCTCTTGGCTTTACGGAACTTGTACACAAGATCTTCGAGATAAGCGACACTGGCGGTGGCAGCGTAGGGAATACGGTGCGCTACCATGATCCCTACAATGTCCTTTTTAGGCTCCTGTTTGAACTTGGACACCGGTGTGGTCGTTGTCCAGGCACCCCAGGGGGTGGCCGAGCTACGCTGAATGCCGGTATTCATGTAGGCTTCGTTGTCATAGCAAGCATAGATGAAATCCTCATTGCGCTCCGCTGCGCCGGACAGAGCCTGAATGCCGATATCGAAAGTGCCTCCGTCGCCGGCCCAGGTTAATACCGTGGTTTCGGTATCCCCTTGCATCTGCAGTGCAGCGCTGATTCCCGCCGCTGCTGCGCCTCCTGTAGCAAAGGCGGTATGCATGAGGGGCACTTGGAGCGCGTTGGAAGGAAATGCCCCGGCGATGATAGACCAGCAACTGGCGGGGATGACGACGATGGTCTTTTCCCCCAGAGCTTTCAAGGCGTGCCGCATGGCTAGCGCGCCGCCACAACCCGGGCAGGCGGCATGGCCGGAAAACATGTATTCCTCTTCGGGAATGGTTTCGGGCTTCACAGATTCACGCGGCCTCACCAGGTCTGTGCTCATTTATTCACCTCCCACCAGATGATGTCTTCGGGGGGAGTCTCGTGCTCGAAGATAAAAGTGGCGATGTTGCGCAGCGAGGTGGGCGTTACATCCCTTCCTCCCAGACCGACGATGAAATTGAACAACGGCGTGCGAGTCCCTGCGTCATAGAGCGCGGAACGCACTTCCTGGGCAAAGATACCGCCTTGTCCGAAGGAGATGTTTCGGTCAATGACGGCGATCTTTTGGGCGCAGGCAAGCGCGTTTCTCGCTCTTTCGGTGGGGAAGGGCCGAAACACGCGCATCTTGAGCAGGCCGATGCGCTGCCCTTCCTCGCGCAAGCTGTCTATAACCTCTCGCGCTGTGCTGGTGATCGTGCCGGAAGTGACCAACACGACCTCGGCATCGTCCATGCGATACTCTTCGAGCAGGCCATAGCTGCGGCCAAAGATTTGCTGGAACTCCCTGTCCACATCCTCCATCACGCCCAAAGCCTCCTCCATAGCTTTCTGCATCTTATAGCGCATCTCCATATAGTGGGAGGGAGTTACCAGGCCGCCGAAGGCGTGAGGGGTGGTAACGTCCAGTTTATATTGCGCTTTGCGTGGCGGCAGGAAGCGATCCACTGTGGCGATATCCGGAATATCCACCGCTTCCGATGTGTGGGAAAGCACAAAAGCGTCTATCACGATCATCAGAGGGAGGAGCACTGTCTCGGCTATCTTGTAACCCTGGATCACGCTATCCAACACTTCCTGGTTGCTTTCACAATAGACTTGCATCCACCCCGTGTCTCGCTGCGAGAGGCTATCGTTCTGGTCGGTCCAGATGGACCAGCCAGGGCCCATGGCGCGGTTCACTTCGGCCATGACGATAGGCAGCCGTGCACCTGCCGCCCAATGGAGCATCTCGTGCATAAGTGCCAGGCCGTGCGACGAAGTGGCTGTGAAGGTGCGTGCGCCAGCAGTGGCCGCACCTATCGTGGCGGCCATGGCCGAATGTTCCGATTCCACGGTGATGAATTTGGCATTCAGCCTGCCATCAGCGCAGAATTCTGACAGCATCTCGATGATCTGCGTCTGGGGCGTGATCGGATAGGCAGCTATGACCTGTGCCCTGGCTAATTGCGCTCCGTAAGAGGCAGCGTGGTTGCCCATGATCACTCTTTCCATTTGCTTTCCTCCTCAGTGCTCATGGCATCGCGAGGGCATTCCACTGCACAGATGTTGCACCCCTTACAGTAGTCGTAGTCTATCCTGTATCTGCCCAGACCGTCTCGTTTGATCGCCACGTCGGGACAGTGGATCAGACAAGTGTCACAGGCGTTGCAGATTCCGCAACTGAAGCAGCGTTCTGCCTCAAAGCGGACAGTGAATTCGTCAAGGGGAAGATTGACCTCATCAAAACTCTGCTGCCGAGTTTGGGCATCCAGCCGTCGTTGGGACGGACGTGCAGAAAAAGTGAGCCGATCCTGGTTCAGGTTTTCCAGGCGCACGACCGTGGGGCTTAGGCTTTTTTGCGCCCTGTGTACCGCCTGGCTGAGAGGTGGAAAGCTCTCCAGGCTTTCACCGCGCAGGTAGTGGTGGATAGCCAGGGCAGCGCGTTTGCCGGAGCCGATAGCATGGGCCACTGTCCCATACCCTGTCGCCACGTCCCCGCCAGCGAAAACCCCTTGCCGAGATGTAACAGTGGCCGAATCCGTCGCGATCTGGCCTTGCGCTATCTGGATGGTCTCATCCAGGAAACTCAGGTCTGCCTCCTGGCCCAGAGCCGGAAGGATGGTATCCACAGGTATACGATGTTCGGAGCCAGGTAACGGGACGGGACGAGGGCGCCCGCTGGCGTCGGGTTCTCCGAGCGCCATTTTTATGCATTCTAACTCCTTCACCCGACTGTTCTCCGTCCATATCTTTACCGGTGCGGTCAGATAATGGATGGCGATGCCCTCCTCCTCTGCCTCGGTGATTTCCGCCTCAGCCGCGGGCATTTCCTTACGGGAGCGCCGATAGAGAATGGTGACTTCCGCGCCGCTGCGCCGTGCCGTTCGCGCCGCATCCATGGCGGTGTTGCCGCCGCCGATGATAGCCACACGGCGTCCCAAGCGCACCGCCTCCCCGCGCTCAATGCGAGCGAGAAAGTCAATGCCAGATAATACCCCTTCCGCCTTTTCGCCCGCAATGCCAAGCTTGCGGCTGCGGCTTTGGCCTACAGCCAGGAAAACCGCCTGGTAATGCTGAAGTGCCCCCCACGACAGGTTGCCTCCCAGGCGTTGCCCGGTGAGGATTCTCACGCCCAGGGCTTCGATGTTAGCGATCTCCCTGTCCAATACGTGAGCGGGAAGACGGTAGGGAGGGATAAGCCGCATCATGCCGCCGGGTTTGGCAGCGGCCTCGTAAACTGTAACGGGATGGCCCCAAAGTGCCAGGTGGTAGGCGCAAGCAAGCCCTGCTGGCCCCGCGCCGATGACAACTACCGGCTCTTCGTCAATTCGCTGCGCAGCCACGAAGCTTAGCTTTCTGGCCGCCGCCTCGTCTGCCAGGAAGCGCTCCAGGGTGTGGATGGCAACGGCTCCTCCAAGCTCGATACGGTTGCATTCGGACTCGCACGGGTGAGGGCAGACTCGGCCACACACCCCTGGGAACGGATTCTCTTGCGTGAGAAGCCTCCAGGCCTCCTCGTAGCGCCCTTCTTTGAGCAACGCTAGGTATCCGACGATGTCTTCCCCTGCTGGGCAGGCGTTGTTACAGGGGGGAGTTTTATCCTCATAAAACGGGCGGAAATAGCGCCACGTGCCGGTTTTGTTCACCAGGGTGGTGCCGATAGACATAGGCAGGGGGGGCATTTCCGCCTCATGGGCCAGGTTGATCTCGGTGATGGCCGCGGGATGATCTTTCATACCTGGATCCTCGCTTTTTCCTCCGCCGTGAGTACTTTTTCGTAGGCTTCTTTGGTGGCTTCGACATTGCCCCTGGGATTGATGGGCACGCCCTTGCGAACCGCCTCGAGCAGAGTTTCCAGGCTGGTGAGGCCCGTGATCTTGATAAAAGCACCCAAGATGGCTGTATTTACAATGGGAGATGTTTGAGGGCCAAGGCGATATTTGATAGCGATGGAATTCGCGTCCAGGGTGGCTACGCGGTATCTGGGAAACTTGAAATGTCCGGGGGGAAAGCCGCTGTTGATGAGGATCCAACCGTTGTCTTTTAGCCCCGCAGCGACATCTACCGATTCCAAGAGGGTGGCATCGAGCACAATAACATGGTCTGGTTCGTAGATCTGGCAGCGAACGCGGATCGGGCGGTCGTCAATGCGCGTGAAGGCTGTGACCGGTGCGCCGCGTCGTTCCACGCCGAAGGAGGGAAAAGCCTGCACATAGCGGCCCCCTTCAAAAGCAGCGCAGGCCAGCATTTGGGAAGCGACGACTGCCCCTTGACCACCACGACCGTGAAACCTGATCTCGATCACGGAGCTTCTCCTTGCATCTCCAAGGGCATAGTTCGCCCGCCATCATCGGCGGCACTTCTTGACATAACAACCCCCTCGTTGTCATATTCCATTTTACAGCCGGTAGCCGCACCTTTTACAGGTGCATGGTGCTCAGGCATGAAGCCTGAGGCTATAAAGCTTCTCATCGCCGTGTTCCATGGGTCGCGTCAAGAGGCGATGAATACGCCCAGAGCCATGGACATGAGCTTGGTTTCATGCGGGTCGGAGCGCGAGGCCAGGATGAGGGGCACCTTGCCTCCCACCACCACCCCTGCCATTTTGCCGTTGGCAAAATAAGTGATGGCTTTGACCAGCACGTTGCCCGCTTCTATATCCGGCGTGATAAGGATATCCGCCTTGCCGGCTACTGCGCTTTTGATCCCTTTGATCTGGAGGGATTCTGGGGAAATGGCACTATCCAAAGCGAGCGGCCCATCTAGGATGCCGTTCACGATCTGTCCCCGTTCGGCCATCTTGGACAGGTTGGCGGCGTCCAGAGTGGCAGGAATTTTCGGGTTGACCAGTTCAGTGGCGGCGAGGATCGCTACCTTCGGCTCGTTTACACCCAGCCGTTGTGCGACGTGAATCGCGTTTTGGATAATCTCCACCTTTTGCAGTATGTCCGGGGCGACGACTACGCCCGCATCACTGACCAGAATCAAGCGGTCAAAGCCGGGGATCTCAAAAGCGCCCACATGGGTGAGCAAACGTCCCGCACGCAATCCTATCTCTCTATCTATCGCTGCGTGTAGGAAGTCGCCGCTTGAAACCCTGCCTTTCATTGTGATATCCGCCTGTCCCGACCTGATAAGCTCGACGGCTCTGCGCGAGGCCAACTTGAAATCGGGTTCGTGGACGATCGTCATCCGGCTGAGATCTAGCTCATTCTCTTCGGCGATGCTCTGGATAAGATCGCGATCATCTACCAGTAGATAAGAAGCGATTTTCAGTTTTACACCATCTCGTGCTGCCTCGAGGACCTCCGCCTCCGCTGCTCCTGCAATGGCAATTCTCTTGGGGCCAACTTTCTGTGCTTCTTCGAGTAGTTGAGCGAAGGTTGCGATAGCCATGTCTCTCTCCTTGTTGCTGAATTAGGCCCCCTTGACATCATCGGATTCAGGCGCGCTGCATTTGGGAAGGCTGACGAAGAATGTGCTGCCCTTACCCAAAATGCTTTCGGCCCATATCTTGCCATTGTGAGCTGTCACGATCTCTCTGGCGATAGCCAGCCCTAGACCTGTGCCACCGAAACGGCGTGTGGTAGAGCCATCCACCTGGTAAAAGCGCTCAAAGATCTTTTCGAGTCTATCGGCTGGTATGCCGATACCCGTGTCCCGAACCGCCACAAGCCAGCAGTCCCCTCCATCTTGAGCGCTGATAGTGATGCTGCCTCCATCCGGGCTGAATTTAATGGCATTCCCTATCAAGTTGTCGAAGACCTGAGTCAGCCTGTCAGTGTCCGCTAGAATCCACATTTCTTGTTCAGGGATCTCGACCCGCAGTTCAATATGCGCGTTCATGGCCGCAGCCTGGGCAGTCGCCGCAACCATGGTCAGCATTTCTTTCAAGGGAATGAGGGATTTGATCATGGGAAGGGCTTCTATTTCTTGGAGCGTAATGATGTCATTGACGAGGCGGGTGATAGCATCGGTTTTCCTGACAACGATATCCAGGCTTTGCTTTTGCCGCTGATTCAAAGAGCCTAAGGCCTCTTCAGTGAGCAAATCTATGTATCCTTTGATAAACGTCAAAGGGGTGCGCAATTCGTGTGAGACATTCTGGACGAATTGGGACTTTAGACGATCTAGTTCTTTCAACTCCTCATAAGCGCGTTTCAGTTCTTCTGCACGCTCTTTCTCAGCCTCGAACAACTGGGCGTTCTCGATGGCCGAGGCTGCCTGGGCGGCCACGATGGTGAGCAATCGCTCATCGCCGGGGGTGAAGGCATCCACTGCAGTGCTATCCACACTAAGGGTGCCGATTACCTTAGACTTGGCAATAAGAGGCACGACAAGCAGGGAGCGTATTGAGGGATCTGTGTGCAGATCGGGCGCTTCCTCCGGTATGTTCTTCACATAGATCGGGCGAACCTGCTGGAAAACCAGCCCGCTCACTCCCTCGCCAATCTTGGGACGGGTGCGCTCCCGGAACTCTGGCTTTAGCCCTGTGGCAGCGGCGATGCGCAACTCTTGCATAGACTTGTCCGGTAGAAAAATGCAGATAGCGCGGCAAGAGATGACAGTCCTCAGTTGTGCGACAATCGCCTCGAGCACTTGATCTAGCGCGAGGCTGCTTGTCGTTTGCTGCGCCATGTGGTAGAGGGTGGACAGTTGGTTGAGGCGGTGGTTCAGTTCCTCAAATAACCTTGCCCTTTGAATGCCCAAAGCCGCGTGGTCTGCCAAAAGGTTGAGAGTCCGTAGCTCGTCCTCGGTGAACGTATGGGGATTGAGAAAGGCGACGTTAAAGACACCCAGTACCCTGTTCCCCTGTATCAAGGGGAAGCCGGCGATGGCCTGGGGCCTCTTTATCCCTGGAAGTCTCCAGTTTTGCACTTCCGGGCCTTGGAACAAAGAATGATGCGTCGTGTCATTGATGACGATCGGGCGAGCCTCGCTGGCAACGAGGGCCGTCAGGCCGTTCGTCCAAGGGGCACTCACGGCGGGCTGCCTGCTGCCTGTGTCCCAAAGGGCTGTGCCGAAGGTAAAAGTCTTTGTCTGATCGTCGTAAAGGTAAATGTGCACATCGCTGGCACCAATCAGGCGCAGCGCGCTTTCGGCAATCGTCTCAAGAACCTCTGAGAGATCAACGGTGGAAATGAGTCGTAGACTGACCTGGCGCAGAGCCATGAGTTCCGAGACGCGCTGTTGGGTTTGCTCGAACAAACGAGCGTTGTCGAGCGCCACAACGATTTGGCTGGCTAGAGTTTCCAGGATAGAAATGTCATCTTCGTCATAGGCTCCGGGGTGGGCGTCCTGTACATCGAGAACGCCCAGAATATGGCCTCCGCGCGTGATCGGCACGGCTAGCTCGGATCGCGTGTCTGGCAGTTCTGGGACAGACAGATAGCGTGGCTCTTGGAGCACATCATTTACCAGCAACGGTTGGCCATGTTGGACTACCCAACCCGTGATTCCTGCTCCAGGGGGTAAGCGTAGGAAAGGCGTCGGAATGGCACTGGAATCCCCAAACCTTGTGCCTGCTTGCCAAGTGAGTTCCCCCGTTTTTGCATCCAAGAGCAAAATATTGACATCGTATTGTTTGAAAGCATCTTTGATCAGGTGGGCTATCCGCTGCAACAACTGATCAACGTTCAGGATGGCGGCGATGTGCCGCCCGATCTCATTAACTATGCCGAGTTGCTCGGCGCGTCTTCTTTCTTTCCTCAACGCGAGCTTCTCCAGTCCGATGGTCATTCTCCAACCAGCAGGTTATTGGATAGGCGCTAAGGGCGCAACAGCCATCCCCAGTACTTGACGGTCACCATGAGAGTGATGGTCATGCCGATACACAAGGGAACATAATAGAAGGCCAGGTAGAAGAAGGTACTATCCAAGAGAGGGGGGGCTTGCTGTGGAGCCCAGAAGACGCTGGTTCTGAGCAGGCGGATAAAAAAGGCGATCGTAAGGAAAAAGGCCGCGACATATAACCAGCGATAGTAGGGCTTCATCTTGGTCATGGCTCCGAGCCTCTGGTTTACTATTGCCAACAGGAAAACGACATAGATCAGCGATACCAAACCCGCTGTACCCAGAAGGGCGATAAACACCCTCATCTTCTTCCTCCTACCATGAGGCGGAGAAGATAGCTGCCGGCACATATGAGTATCAACCCCCCCGCAAAAAACAGGGCGTCTCCGCTGATATCGCCCACGAAATCATCGCTACGCAGCGCATACTGCAGGGCTGCGATGACGAACGCGATCGTCGGAATTAGAAAAATGCCATGATATGAGCGTTGCCCAGCCTTTTCCTCAAAGAACCTGGCGATGAGGTATAGGAAGTATGTGATGACGGCAGCAAGACTCCAAGAATACAGATAGATGGCAGCGGTCAGGATCCTCATTTCCTGCTTCTATTCTCCACAAACGCTTTCATGAATGCATCGGCCATACGATGAGGGCTTCCGCTCATGATTCCTTCTTGGCCTTCGAACTTGGATTTGACAACGATCCCCTCCGAAGTGATCTCGAATTGCCGGATATCTTTGGCATGATCGCTGCCACGAACTTTGAGCACAAGTAGAGCTTTGCTCACGGCGCTTTCGATTTCCACATATCGCAAGAGCAAATAAGAGTCAACGGTAAAGGCGATGTGATCATCCGGCTGTATGGTGTCACCGAAGAGGGCTGTGCTCTCTCGCGTCAATATGCTTGTCAGGCCTTCTCTCTTGAGGGCGTTAATGAAGCTGTACTCTATGGTTCTCAATTCCACCGGATCCACGGCCAGACGTCGAAAGTGGGATATGCTATCTATGAGAATGCGTTTGGCGCCCATCTCTTTCGCGAAGGTCTCGATGGCTCCACCCACGCTTTGCAGGTCTTGGCGTGTGACCTCTGGGCTGCTCATGATCACTTTGAGCTTGTTCTGACGCTCCAATTCCTGAAAATCCCAGCCAAAGTTGGCTGCGTCACGATAGTACTGCTTGGGGAATTCCTCAAAGGTCACAATAAGCCCTGGTTCATTATAGCGGGCAATGCCGTTGTATATAAACTGCATCCCTACCGTGCTTTTGCCAGTGCCTGGGGCTCCCTCGACGAGATTCGCCGTTTGGGGTAGAAACCCTCCGTGAAGCATCTCATCCAGGCCTTTTATGCCCGTCTTGACACGTTCCATTCTTCTCCTCCTTCATCATGCTCCAGTATCACAGGGCCGACGGTGAGGCAGATGGCTCTTATCGCATACCGCGGATAATGTGATATACGACCTTGACGCGGAAATTGCGGTCTTCGCAAGCGTGCAGGAATCTGTTGATCAACTGGCGAGCTTGCTCGTTTTGGGTCAGGGTATAGATCAGCAGGTCATCCACCGTGCGCATTTCCATTAACCCGCCCTCAACAAGTTGCTGAGCCTCCGTCTTGACAGCGGTCGCGCTTCGTCCTACATAGCGGGCAATGTTTTCAGCAGTATCAGACGTGTTGGGGTTTTCGTGGAAGAATTTGAGCAGATCCCACTTGATGAAAGTGTTGACTTTGTTTTTCACGAAATCCAAAAGCGCCGGATCCATATCATTCATTAGCTTTGCTGTGAAATCTTCATATTGAACGGCCAATCTGGATCACTCCTTTCTTTAGTTGAACACTTTCTGGGACCATGTCTGAATGTACCGAACCATCGAGATCGCCAAGCCTGCTATCTATATCTATTTTAGCATGTTTGTCGCAAAAAGGCAATACGAACGCTTGACAAATAGCACCGATCTTGACGCTGACCTATCGCCTTCGGCGGCGGGTTACAGAGGGCCGTTGAGCACTCCTGGCTGAACCCGCTTGCGATACCCCCGCTGTGGCCATCGCTGGAGCAGCAGTTGGACTTCTTTGATCCTTTTTCATGCAACAGTTCTTGTACTTTTTGCCGCTGCCACAGGGACAGGGATCGTTGCGTCCGATCTTTGCCCCCGCTTTGCGTTGCTGGGGCGTTCTCTCCACGCTCTCGCCGGGCCGCCCCGCTCGTATCGCCCGACGAACTGGTTGAGGCGCTAGATTGAGGAAGTAGATGCTATGAACGATGTCATGCTTGATCGCAGCAGTCAGGTTGGCAAACATCTCGTGGGCTTCGCGTTTGTATTCCACCAGCGGATCACGCTGCCCGTAAGCACGCAGGCCAATGCCCTCGCGCAGTTCGTCAAGCGCTGTCAGGTGATTAACCCAGAGCGTATCCACCACGCGGAGCATCACCAAGCGTTCCAGTTGGCGCATTCTCTCCGCACTTAGGTGGCGCTCCTTGAAATCGTACAGTTTCTCGGTCAGGTTCAGGAGTGAGGACTCAACCGCAGCCGGAGTTTGGTTCTCCCAGTTTCGCGGGTTGCTCTCGGGCGGCAAAGGCAGAATGGAGCGCGCCGCTCCGTAGAGGCCCGCCGCGTCCCATCCTGACTCATCCTCTGGTTGGATCGCCCCGTGCACGGCAACTAAGTTGCGCAATTCCTCTTGTACCATATCCAAGATAATCGGGCGGAGGTTGCTCTCGCTGAGGATGAGCCTCCTCTGATTATAGATCAATTCCCGTTGCTGGTTGACGACATTATCGTATTCCAGGACATGCTTACGGATATCAAAGTTGAACCCTTCTACTCGCACCTGGGCGTTCTCGATGGACTTGGAAATGAGGTTATGTTCGATAGGCATGTCCTCATCAACGCCGAGCCTGTCCATAATGCTGGCGATAGACGAGCCGCCGAAGCGGCGCATGAGGTCATCTTCCAGGGCAACGTAGAAGCGAGAGGAGCCAGGATCACCTTGACGCCCGGAGCGGCCTCGCAGTTGGTTGTCTATGCGTCGGGCCTCGTGCCGTTCTGTACCAATGATGTGAAGCCCGCCAACAGCCAATACTTTCTGACGATCCTCTTCGCACGCCTTCTTGGCCTCAGCCAGGCTTTGCTCCCAAAGGGCGGGGGCAAGTTGAGTGAGGTCATAGCCCTGGCGACGGAGTTTATCGCGCGCCAGACCTTCAGGATTGCCTCCCAACAGGATGTCTACGCCGCGGCCAGCCATATTGGTGGCTATAGTCACGGTCTCTGAACGACCCGCCTGGGCAATGATGCCGGCCTCTTTCTCATGGTATTTGGCATTAAGGACCTGATGAGAGATGTCACGCCGTCTCAGCATTTCCGAAAGCTTCTCGGATTTTTCAATAGAGACCGTGCCTACGAGGACCGGTTGGCCGCATTTGTGTAGCTCTTCGATCTCGTCCACCACGGCGCGGAACTTGGCCGCCTCGGTTTTATAGACCACGTCGGGATGATCAGTACGGATCATGGGCATGTGCGTTGGGATAACCGCGACATCCAAGCCATAGATGCTGACGAACTCCTCTGCCTCGGTAGCGGCAGTGCCAGTCATGCCCGCCAACTTCTTGTACATGCGGAAGTAATTCTGGAAGGTTATCGTCGCCAGTGTCAGGCTTTCTCGCTGCACCTCGACGCCCTCCTTGGCTTCGATGGCCTGGTGAAGCCCTTCGGAGTAACGGCGCCCGAACATCAGGCGGCCAGTGAATTCGTCCACGATGATCACTTGACCATCTTTGACGATATAGTCTACCTCATTTTTGTAGAGGACGTGGGCTTTGAGGGCGTTGTCCAGATAGGATGTCAGTTCGTAATATTCTGGCGAATAGAGGTTATCAATGCCCAGCCAGCTCTCGACGCGAGAGATGCCTTCCTCGGTGAGAGTGACCGCGCGCATCTTTTCATCAACGGTGTAATCAGTTGCGGGGCGGAGGCGGCGCACCAGTTGCGAAAACTTTACATAATGCTCTGTAGACTCCTCGGCAGGCCCCGAGATGATCAGTGGGGTGCGCGCTTCGTCAATGAGGATATTGTCTATCTCGTCAACGATGGCGTAGTTTAGCTCGCGCTGCACACATTCCGAGAGATCGAGAGCCATGTTATCGCGGAGATAGTCAAAGCCGAATTCGTTGTTGGTGCCGTAGGTAATGTCGGCAGCGTAAGCTTCCTGTCGGCTCACAGGGCGGAGATGTTGATAGCGGTCGTCCGCGGAGACGTATTCAGGGTCATAGACGAAGGAGCCCATCATAGGATCGGCTGCAGCCGATTGGATCACCGCCGCTTTAAGGCCCAGGTAATGGTAGATCGGCCCCATCCACTGCACGCCGAACTTGGACAGATAATCATTGGGGGTTACCAGGTGAGCGCCGCGACCGGCCAAGGCGTTGAGATAAAGAGGCATCGTGGCCGTCAAGGTCTTGCCTTCGCCGGTCTTCATTTCGGCGATCTTGCCTTCGTGCAAGACGATAGCACCCGTGGCCTGCACATCGAAGTGGCGTTGCCCCAGAGTTCGTTTGGCAGCTTCCCGCACAGCGGCGAAAGCGCGGGGAAGGATCTCGCGCAGGATATCCTCTTCTTCCTGGCGAATCTCCTTTTCCAGCTTTTGCGCCTCTTGTTCCAGCCGGTTTCTGAGATCAGATTCAGAAGCCTCGCGGGCCTCCTTTTTCGTTTTCACCAGGACCGCCTTCAGTTCCCTGTTCGCCGAGACGATTCGCTCTTTGAATTCGGCGGTGAGGACACGGAGCTGCTCTTGCGAGAGCTTCTCGAACTCTGGCTCGAGCGCATTGATCTCGTCTACAAGAGGCTTTATTCTTTTCAGTTCCCGCTCATGGGGATCGCCGATGATTTTGGTCAGTATGCTCTTAAACATAAGCCCATTATACCACCAAGATGCTGGACTCGCAAAGCTGTTGAAATCGTTGCTTCTGTGTTACCTAGCCTTCGCTTGTCTGCACTGGTGTGTCGCTGCTTTCTGCCACCTGGTCTGCCCTGAATTCATCCTGCAAAATGCTCATCAGCAACTGATCGTGATATTGGCCATCCTTGTATACGCATTCCCGCAAGCGGCCCTCGAGTTTGAAGCTGCATTTCTCGTAGCAGTGGATGGCACGTTTGTTGTCATCGAACACGCGCAGGTAAATGCGGTGCAGGTTCATCTCAGCGAAGGCGAAGCGGAGCAGCGTACGGATGGCATCGCTGCCATATCCCAGGCCCCAGTATGCTTTCTCGCCGATAGCGATGCCCAGTTCCGCCTGGCGATTCTTCCAGTCTATATCATGGAGGCCGATATTGCCGATGTGGACGCCTTCGGCGGTCTCGATGGCTAACACTTTTCTATCCTGGGCGTCCAACTGTCGCTCGAACCACCGCTCCTCCTCCGCCGCGGACATCGGCATGTAGAGCGAGAGGTATTGCAGCACCTCCGGATCATTGAACCAGCGCACAAACACAGGGATGTCTCCGCGCTCGATGGCGCGCAGCCGTACTTTTTCTCCCTTGATCATTTTTCTCCATCCTTCAGATGACAAGTGTCGTTCAGGAGCATAATTAGGCTCCTCACCGAACGTTTTCAACCAACTGCGCCAGGGCGGTGTAAGGATCGGTTTCTCGCGCCACGACTTGCTCTACGGCGGTTTCCAGAGCGGCTGTGGAGACCTGGGCCGCAAAGCGTTGCAGCAGTGCTTCCTGAGCCAGCCGCAAAAGCATAGTCATTGCCCGTTTGCGCTCCCGCTGCTGCCAAAGGCCGCTCTCGTGCAGGTAGGCTACATGTTGCGCTATCGCTTCCGCCAGCGAGGCGATCCCCTCATCCCGCGTGGCCACCGTCTTGAGGATCGGCGGACGCCAGTCGCTCTCCCTCACCCTGCCCTCTCCCGCTGGGAGAGGGTTAGGGTGAGGGCTGAAAGCTGATAGCTGATAGCTAACAGAGAGTTCGAGCATCGTTTGCAAGGTCGTCACGACATAATCCGCGCCTTCATAGTCGGCTTTGTTGACCACAATAATATCCGCGATTTCGAGGATGCCCGCTTTGAGCGTTTGGATGTCGTCGCCCATGCCAGGCACTTGCAAGACGATAGTGGTGTGCGCCGTGCTGCCAATATCCACTTCCGCCTGCCCGGCTCCCAATGTTTCCACGAGAATGAAGGTGAATCCTGCGGCGTCGAGAACCTGGATGGCGTCGGCAGTAGCCCGAGCCAGTCCCCCCAAGCTCCCCCGGCTGGCCATGCTGCGGATGAAAATGCCAGGATCTCCACTCACATCCTGCATACGCACGCGGTCTCCCAGGATAGCCCCTCCAGAGAAGGGGCTGGTCGGATCAACGGCGATAATCCCCACCGAGATACTCTTGCGACGGTACTC
>CAYPON010000012.1:0-13522 GCA_964412315.1 uncultured Anaerolineae bacterium
TGGGTCAGTTCCAGGTTGCGGCGGGTGGTCTGATCGAGCATCATGTACTCAGCCAGGTGATAGGTGCGCAGATCGTGCAGGTGCGACAGGTCGGACAGTTGATTGGTTTTCAGATAATAGAGGACAGCGCCAGCGGCGGCGACGGCCAGAGGCAAATCCTGGCAACCATAGCCCTGTAACGTCACGACGCGCAGATGATCCAGCAATACCTGCCGAGCGGCTGTCGGGTCAAAATGGGCATCTTCGAGGGGAGAAATGCGCGCAGCGCGCAGCTCCCGCAACTGCACGCCCAGCGCTTCATCTGTCGCCAGGCTCGCTGGCAAAACGTACTCGCTGGGCAAAGCGCGAGCCAATTCCTCCAAGAGCAGGGTCTTCGCGTCTGGCCCCTCGATTTGCGTCGTCAGGAATTCCCCTGTTGCCAGGTCCACCAGCGCCAGGCCATAGGCGTTTTTGTCCATGCGCACGAGGGCTGCCAGGAAATTCTCCGCCTTATCGCGCAGCAGGGAGGGTTCGACGACCGTGCCGGGGGTGATGATGCGCACCACATCGCGTTTGACCAGACCTTTGGCCTTGCGCGCATCCTCCAGTTGCTCCACCACCGCCACTTTGTGGCCACGTTCGATCAGCTTGGCGATATAGGACACGACGTGGTGATGGGGTACGCCGCACATGGGAAGGCGGACGTCTTTGGAGAAACTGCGCGAGGTGAGCACCAACTCCAGCTCGCGCGAGGCGATGCGCGCGTCCTCCTCGAACATCTCATAAAAATCGCCCAGGCGGAAGAGCACCAGCGCGTCAGGGTAACGCGCCTTGATCTGGCGGTATTGTCGCAACATGGGTGTCATCTTGGACATACCTTATTCGCTCCCGACTCGAATGAAAACCAGATGAACATGGATTAAATATAAATCTGAGTTAATCTGTGTTCATCTGTGGTTTCTTTTGCCTTAGGCGTGAAATGACGATGCCCAGTCCCACATAGGTCCAGAAAATGGCAATGGCATGTGGAAAGTCCAGGTTGAAAAAGTAGTGATCCAGGGTTCCTCCCACCAGCGCGCCCAGCAAAGCCGCCACCAGCCCCCAAAAGATCGCTTCCAGATTCGCATCGTTATGTAAATATCTTCTGGCCCGCCACATTTGCGCGAAAAGGATAGCCACGATCACGAAAAAGATGGACAGGCCGATCAAGCCAGCCTCCTCGGCGATCAGCAGGTAAACGCTGGAAACCCCCAGGTAGAGATTGATCTCCGGCGTGCCAGCGAAACCGACGCCCAGCCAGGGATGGCGCAGGATGAGCGTGAAGGCATCGCGATACTCGCCCAAGCGCATCTGCGTGGCTAAATCCTGGCCGCGGGCGCCTTCGATGAAACGCTGGATATAGACCTGCATCTGCGGCAAAAGGAGGGCCAGCGCCGCCCCACCCACCAGAAGCCATCCCAGGCGACGATACCGTAACAGGCTGACGGCGATCAAGCCTACAGCCAGGCCAGCCATGGCCGCGCGCGAGAAGGTGAGCACCAGGCACATGACCATGCTGGCCACCATAGGGATCAGGAGTTTCTTGGGCAGGACCGGCTGCTGGCTCAAGAGTTGTGGCACAGCCAGCGCAGTGACCAGGACCAGCAATCCGCCCAAGACGTTCGGGTCCTGCGAAGTCGAAATGGCACGCAAAGGCAGCTCAGGGTTGTCCTCGATGTAACGGAGCACGCTGCTCCCGGCAGGATAACGCACCACGCGCAGGGTGGACAATAACCGCACCATCAGGTTCTCCGGTAGGAAGTAAAGGATAACGCCAATCAAGGCAGCAGCAGCCCCCGCCAGGATCAGCGCAGTGACCACACGCCGCAGTTGTTCCCGACTGCGAATGCAGTTGATGACAATAAAGAAGGTCGAGATGCCCATGGTCAACTCGGCAAAGTGTCGCAGAAGCGTCGCGGTGACTGAGGCGTGGGCTAACCCTGCGATAAAGGAGGCGACGAGGACGACAAGAAAGGTCAGGATCGGTATGGCAAGAGGGGAGGCGATGAAAGACCCCTGCCTGCGGGTGGCCATGCGGCTCAGCCAGACGAAAAACAGGGTCAGCAGCACCAGATCGAGAAAAGTCGGCTCAAATCCTATGTTCAAGGGCAGCGCGGCGAAGGGAAGGAGACAGATGATTCCGGCAAGAGCGATAAACCCCCATTGGGTATCGCGCAGCATGAGCACTCCCCCGACCAGGGCGATGGCCAGGGCTGCCGTATAGAGAGGGGCCAGGAAGGCAAGCACCGCGCCCGCGCCCAGGCCGACCAGCAGACAGAGGAGCAAGGTGGCGAGAACCTTCCACAGGCCCCGGCTGCTTATGAGCACGAGTTGCATAAAACGGAGCAGGCTTCTCTCCAAACGAGCCTCCTCAGCACCTGTCCGCTAGCCGCAAGCTTTGCGCCTGCACACTAACGGCCCACCTGGATGCGAGCCAGGATCAGATGATCGCCGACCGGCCTCCCCTGCGCATCGGTGATAGGGAGCCGCTTGTTGATCGGCCATTCATACATGCCGATCTCTAGAATATAGACGCCAACGGGCGCGGCGGCATCCACTTTGATGTCATAAGAATCCACCAACCGCTCACCCGGCTGCCAGGCAGTGGTTGGATACTTCCCCTGCAAGGGCGGGCTGTCTTTTTGCCCGCGCATGACGCCCCCTGCATCTAGCAAGTGCGTAAAGACGGTATAGTCTACGTTCATACGCGCCAAAGCCTGCCAATAGAGTTTCAGACGCAACATCGCGCCGGGCGGAACAACGGTTGCAGGGGAAACCGATTGTCCATCAAGACGCAGGCCATAACCCAGGAGACGCACCTGGCCACCTAACTCCGCTCCCACAGGCCGCATGGCTTGCAGATACCGTTGTGCCGTATGATAAAGCTGCAAGCGGAGGCCGGAGAATGGCTTTTCCTCCACCTTGTCGGCGTACTGGTCCAACCAGCCTTCCACCAGGCCGTCGCTATCCCAATTCTCCGCGCGCACCGGCACAAGCCAGAGGCGGGGATGCTCCGCGCTCAAACGCGCCAGCGCACTCGTCGTATCGGCCATATCCACCGGGAAGGCCGCAGGGAGCAATAGATAGGGCACCCGCCCAGCATTATAATACTCCTGCGTCGGATCCGGGTAATTCAGGATCAAAACATCCCCCGGCTCCTGCGCTGCTGCGACGTAGTTCATCACTCCTCGCCAGTCGGGGCTTTTGGCGTATCGGGGCAAGTAGTGGTACCCGTAAATAGAATAGCCGGAGGCCAGGGTGATGAAGGCGAATATTAGGGCAGCAGACAATCGCCAGCGCGTTTCCAGCCAAACCAATCCGCGAGCCACAAAGAGCAGGTAAAGGGGCACTACGGCGACCAAGTAACGTTCCTCAAAGATAGGCCGCCAAAGGGAGATGAGGAAAGTAGCGGCCACGGGGGTAGCCAGGCTCGACCAGAGCAGCCAGTTTGCGTCACCACCGCCGCGCCAGGAGGCGATCAGGCCGATAGCGAAAAGCAAGGCGAAGATGATGAGCCAGGGCCAGGCGTAACGGGTGTCTATGGTAGTGCCCAGGCTAAAGGCCAGCAAGCTGCGCCGTATAAAAGCCAGCAGGTTCACAGCAGCGATCCATTCTTTGCTGTGGGCGAGCATGAATCCCCGAACCAGGAGCAACCAGGGACTAAAGGCTAACAGCAGAGCGGCCTGGGCAACGAGCCAGGATCGCACTCTCTCCCAGCGGCGCGGCGGTCGCGCGAGGGCGGCGACGAATCCCAGGTTCTCCCCCGCGACGAGAAACAGCGCATAATAATGGGTGGCCAAAGCCCCTAGCGTCACCGCAACATAGCCGATCACTGTGGCGATGGGTACAGGGGCTGCACCACCGAGCATCTTTAAGGCCAGCAACAGCGAGCCTAAGCCAAAGGCGGCCAGCATGGGATACATGCGAGCATCCTGGCCTTGCCAAAGGAGGAAGGGATTGATCGCCGCCAGTGCCGCCGCCCATGCGCCAACCCGAGGGTGGCCCCACTGCCGCCCCAGGGCATAGGTCAAAGGGACGAGCAGGATGCCAGGGAGGAAGGAGGGGAAACGAAGCGCCACCTCGCTCTTGCCAGCAAGGGTCATCCAGACGTGGATGAGCAGGTGATAGAGAGGAGGATGGGGTTCCGCAGTGAGGAGATGACGCACGATCTCCCGCCACGGCCATGAGGAGAAAACGGCCGTAAAAGCCTCATCGCCGCGCAGGCAACTCGCGCCCAAGCGAAAGGCATAAAAGGCGAAAGCGAAGAGGGTAAGGCCCAAGACCGCTATCTTGTCCTTGCTTAGCGACTTTGTCATACCGCCTTCCGCCGTTCCAGGCTCTGGCGCAGCCAGTTGACCTCAGTTGCCAGCCCCTCCCGCAAGCCAACGTGCGCTTTGAAGCCCAACACCTCCTCCGCTGCCGTCGTGTCTGCCCAGGTGTGACTGGCATCACCATGCTGTTTGTTCTGCTGGTCAATGATCGCCCTCTTGCCGATGATCTCCTCTAGCAAAGCTATCACCTGGTTTATGGTGGCCCGTGAGCCGCCGCCGGTGTTAAAGGTGCGCCCCGTGACCGGCGACCTCATCGCCAGCACAGTGGCCTCCACCACATCGCTGATGTAGGTGAAGTTGCGCGTTTGCGTGCCATCCCCGAAAAGAGGCAAGGGCTTCTCCTGGAGCATCCTCTCGATGAAACGATGAAGAGCCATGTCGGGCCGCTGGCGAGGGCCGTAAACAGAGAAATAGCGCAAGACGATCGTGGGCAGGCCAAGATTGTCATGGTATAAATGGCAGAGATTTTCCGCGGCCAGTTTGGTGACGCCATAAGGAGAATAAGGGCGCAATGGGGCATCCTCGCGCGTTGGCAGGGTGGCTGCGTTGCTGTAAACGGAGGCAGAGGAGGCAAAGACGAATTTGCGCAGGTTGCTTCCCCTAGACGCCTCCAGAAGGCGTTGCGTGGCCACGATGTTGTTATTCACGTAGGCCATGAACTCGCTGCCCCAACTGCTGCGCACCCCGGCCTGGGCGGCTTCATGCAGGACATAGTCCATCTCGCGCAGGAGGGAGGCCAGGTCCATGGTGCATAGATCATCTTCTATGAACCGAAAGCCGGGCCTGCCGCGCAGGGATTGCAGGTTGGCCTCCTTGATGGCACGAGGATAAAAATCCGTGAAACAGTCAAGGCCCACGATCTCGTACCCCTCAGCCAACAAACGTTCGGCCAGATGAGAGCCGATGAACCCAGCGACGCCGGTTACTAGACATTTCTGAACCATAACGGACTCTTTCTTTTCCAACTCGAAGAGCGCGCTTTGAGCACGCTTCGGCTGCCCCAACTGGAACGTTGACATGCCAGATCTGTCAACGAGTCACCTGAATTGCGCCGAGGATGATCCGATCCAGAGGGAGACGGTTGCCTGACCCACCGAAAGCCGGCAGACGCTCCAGCCCTTTGAGGTCGTACATGCCGATTTCCAGCAGATACCTGCCGGGCGCCGTTTCCGGCTTGATCGGGATCAGATACGTATCGGCGATGATCTCTCCTACGAGCCAGCCATTCGTCGGGCGCGATCCGCCGACCGGCAAGCTGTCCTTTTGCCCCCAAATCTTGTTGTCCTGGTCAATGACGTGCGTGAAAACTGAATAGCTAATCGGCACCTGCCCTTTGCATTCCCAGTAGAGCGTTACCGACACGGTGCCGCCGGCGGAGACCGTGTCGCTCGCCGAATCGTAGCCCAGGAAGGCGATTTGCTCGCCAAGCCCCGCCTCCAGGGGGTGCTGGATCGCCGGACGGGCCGTACGGATCGCGGTCGGCGCAACTGGCAGCTTGACCAATATGCTGGGCAGACGGAGCCAACTGTGGGGGAGAGGTAGCCACCCCCTGTGCATGGCAAGTACATGCCCCGTCTCGACGTCATAGAGCTGCAAGCGGAGCGAGTACTCCCCTGGGGATAGCGTCTCCGGCAGCGTCAAGTCACACTGGCCCCTTAGAATATCGCCCACCCGCCACGCAGATGTAGGAAAGGTGCTCAGAGTAAGCGGCGCGCTCATTTCCCGTAATGTCTCGCTTCCGTCACCGGTCACTTGCAGCCGCAAATGATAATTCTGCCCGCTCACGGCCTCGGAACGCCAGTAAAGGTCCAGATGCAGAACATCGCCTGGGTTATAGGTGCGCTCCACCCAGGTGTGAGCCAGCAACGCGACCTCTTCGCCAAAAGTGACGTTCACCTTGCGATGGGGCGGAAGCTGTCGCAGAGAAACGGGGCGTATCGCCGCGCTGATTTCCACCTCGCCTAGCAGTATCCGTTCGTCCGTCAGGCGGCCATCTGGCCCTTGCAGCTTGAGCAGGTCCCCCGCGCTTGGATGATAAACCAACAACTCGGCACGATAGCGGCCCGGCGGTGTCCCTGCTGGGAGTAGCACCTCGTGGACATGGCGAATCACGCGCTCCGACGGCCACTTGCTGGTGGGGAAAAAAAGGAAAGGCGCGCTGTCGCCTTGCGCCCAGAGAGTTCCTGCGGAATCCAAAAGGCGAACGGATACCTTGTAATCCTCCTCTATAGGTCGGGATAGCCACCAGTAGAACCGGATCGCCAAAGCCTCGCCTGAAGGGTTCGGGCCAGCAGGCAATTCATACTGCAACAGATTCAAGGGAACGGCCTGGCCTGGTGGCCTAGCCACCCCCGGCAAAGATGATAGCTCAAGCACAGGCGAGCGTGTAGCATAGCAACAGGTGCCCACCTCGACCCCATAGCCGGTGAATTGCCGGAAATCGAGCTTGAAAAGATTCTTATCGAACCAGGCGCGCACTACCCCATGTGGATCATAGTAGTCCGACGGCGGAGCATAGACGAACCAAACACGCTCATACGTATCAACGAGAGCTTGACATGCCTGTATCGCCGTCTCATCGGCCACGCGGCCAAATTGGGGCAGGGCCGTCCACTTCAAATCCGGCACATAATAGTCAAAGGCATTGCCGATCACCGCATCGTTCAAAACCAGAACATCGCCAGGACGGAACCTCTGGCGAATATAGTGCACCAATGAGCGGAGGTCATCCTTGGCGTACTCCTCGTCGTAGAAATAGTTGTAAGTGGCGTAAGCATTCCCTCCCAGCAAAAGCAGCCCGATGATCACCACCAGAGGCCAGGCTCGCTTCCGGGCGAGGAAAGCAAACCCCGCAGCAACGGTGAGAAAATAGGCGGGCGAGATAATCAAAAGGTGCCGCACGCCCATGTACATTGGCTTGACGTAGGAGGCCGCGTATAGTGTGAGGATCGGCACGAACTGATAGCCGAGAAGGAAGAGTGTCCGATTCCACCGCCCCCACAGCTTGTCTCGGGAAAAGCTCAGGAGGCCAAGGAGGAAGATCGCCAGCCCGACGACATCCAGCCAGACCACGCGAGGAAGCTCCACGGAGATGCCAACCGTGAAGTCATTTAGCAGGTCATGCAGGATAATCGGCAATGGGACGAAGGTGAAATTTCGCTCAGCGCCCGTCCAGAGACGCTGCAGAATAAAGGGAAGCAAAGGCAAAGCAGCAATGCAGGCTACACCCACCAGCGCCATCATCCGCCAACGACGGGAGTTGAGGATGAAGCCCGCGATGGCCAGGCTCTGGAAAAACAGTAAGAAAAAGCTGGAATAGTGGGTGTAGAGCATGGCTCCGCTGCTCAGAAGATAAGTCACCAACCAGAGGAACTTGGAGCGTCGCCAGCCAACCTGCTCCAAAAGGGTGCGCAGCAGAGCGTACACCGAAAGGAGGGAAAGAACGACCAAGAGAGTATACATCCGTATCTCTTGAGCGTACCAGAGATAAGCAGGCGAGGCCGCCCCCAGGAAAGCTGCAACCAAACCTACTTGTGCTGAGATAAACCTCTTCCCCATCACATAGAGCAAAGGAAGGATCAGAGTGGCGGACAACACGGAGAGATACCTTAAGGTGAACTCAGTTTCTCCGGCGACGGCACGGAGGAGATGCAACAGAAGGAAATACAATGGAGGCTGCGTGTCTTTGGTCACGACGCCCTGGACGATGATCTGATTCGTCAGATTAAAAGCGATGCTTTTGCGTGCTCGATAGATGCTCAATCCCTCATCAGACCAAATGCTTTTACCTTCCAGGTCATAGAGGCGCAAAGCCCAGGATAGCCACACCAGGGCAATGAGCAATCCCAGGCATATCATTCTGTTGTTGGAAGGGGAGACCTTTTCGAGCATAAACGTATTTTACCACGAGACCGTGATCTGGGCTAACAGGACGTGGTCAGTTGGCGCGGGCATAAAGCCTGCGGCTACAGGGGTGGAGCCGGCAGTTATGGGCAGGCGTTCGCCGGTTTCGAGCCGATAAAGGCCGGTGAGGAGCCAATACTGGCCCGGTCGGGCTTCAGGCTTGACTTGAACAACATGGATGTCTTGTATAACCTCGCCTGCCTGCCACAGAGAAGTGGGGCAATCTCCGCCGCAGGGCTGGCTATCGTGCTGCCCAGCCATCTCTACAGAGACCTGACAGGTTTCGCAAGACCTGTCAGCTCCAGATAAATGCACAAACACAGTATAACCCGCAGCAGGGGGGTGCAACGCCTGCCAGTATAGGGCCAGCGTCAGCGTCTCGCCGGGCTTCACTGTTGTTTTGTCCAGGTCATAACCAATCAAGGCGATCTGCCCGCCAAAGGTAAATGAGGTGGGATGTGAGATTTCGTAACGAGGAGGCTGACGCGGCACAACGCGGAGCTGACCAACTATGGGAACGTCCAAGAGGCACCCCTGTCCATCGGTGACCGGCACAAGGTTCTCTTGGCTCTCCAGGTGATAGGGGCCGATCTGCACGCGGAACAGAGCAGGCGTTGGGACAGAGATCGGAATAGGTATTAGATAGGTATCCTGAATGATATCGCCGACGCGCCAGAGGCGCGTCGCATATGTGCCACTGCCCGGATAAGTGTCCGTTTGGGCGACGATCCTCCCATCTCGGCCCACAAGGTGCACATAGATGCTATAGTTGCGCTCAAGAGGCAGCAGGGCGCGCCAGTAAGCCGTCATGCGAACCGTCTCCCCTGGGGCAACAGAACGCTTGGCGAAGGCGTAGGAGATAAGCTCCATTCTGCCACCATAAGTGACATGCACTGGGTGAGCTTCCAGTGGGATATCAGCCTCAGTCAAGATGGGAGGAAGGGCATAAGCGGGCGCGATCTGCACAAAAGGGCAGAGCGCCGCCCAGAGGAAAAAGGCACTGCCCACAGCAACGGCCAGCGCCATCCGTCCACCCCGTAGCAGCCACTCGGCCCACCCGACGAAGATCAGCCCGGATAGAGCAGCAATCGCCGGGAAGAGAAGCCTCCCTTGCGTCCCGCTGGTCATGCTGGTCCAGCGGATGAGCGCCGCCAGGATGATCGCCGCCCAGGCTCCGGCCAGTATGGCCCAGGGAAAAGCGATTCCCTCCTCTTTGGTGCGACATCGCCGAAAGAGCCAGAGAACCAACCCTGTCCCAGCCACCAGAAGCAAAAGGTCCAGCAACTTGTACAGGATCGGCCAACTGAGGATGTTAAGCCAGCCGAAAACCGCCCAATAGGAGATACGCAAACCCTCCGCCTCACTCAGCAGGCCAGCGATCCCTGGCGCGACTTTGCGACGCCCGACGGCATCGAGCATAGCATTGAGGCCCGTTGGGTCGCCATACAGGATCAGATTGCGCACATACCACCAACCGGCAACGGCCAGTGCGACGATCGAAGCCAGCGCGACAGAGATTGCGGATTGCGGATTGCGAATTGCGGACTTGCGCTGCCCTCTTTCCCGCCAACAACGCAAAACGAGGGCCAACGCGGCGAGCACGCCAAGCCCCAGGCCGCTCAACTTGGACAGGGAAGCTGCCCCTAACAGGAAGCCCAGGCCGAGGCCAGCTCGCCAGGTCAGGGGGCGAAGCTGGAGGCGTAGAAGCACCCAAAGCGTCCAGGAGGAGAGCAAGATCACCAGATTATCGTTGTTGACCGCTGCGCTGATAAAGAGAAACTGCGGTGTAAAAGCGTTCAGGGCTGCTGCGCCAAGGGCCATCGCCGGTTCACCAGGGAAGACAAGGCGCATGATGCTGTAGGTCGCCAGAACCGTCCCCGCGCCCATGAGGGTGGAGAGAAGACGGACGAGGTGCACAGCCAGGGTTGTCCCGCAATAGGGGAAACGCTCCCGGTCGGTGTGGACATAGGCGTTCTTATTCCCCTCGCTCAAAGGCACACCCATATTGGCATGTGGATTGCGCCAGAGAAGTTGCTCTAAATCACTGGTATCTAGGCCGGAGACGAGCAGGGCAGACAGAGCATAATAGAGGGGGGGCTGGCTCCCTTCCTGCGCCCAGGTGCTTGTCGTGCCTTTCCCCTGCACCGGCAGCCCTTTGCCATCGGCCAGATACTTAACGAACATGAAATGTTGCGGTTCGTCAGGTGCCTCGAAGATGGGGACCACCACGCCATAGGCGACAGCCAGAATCAGATAGGCGAGCAAGATGAGGACGATCCCCTTCTCTTTCCGGATGAAATCTCCTATCCTGGATATTTGTCTTTTCATCCTTGGCGGTACTTCACAGGATATCTGCTCAAGACCACTGCGGCGAGAAGCGCAAGCCATGTACATGCCGATGTAGCAGCCCCCGCATAGAAAACCAGAGGGCGGTAGCGAAACTCCACGGGCGACTCGCCCGCTGGCAAGGCGACAGCACGCAAAATGCCGTAAGCTTCATGGATCGGCACGGCCCGCCCATTCAGGTAAGCCACCCAACCTGGATATGTAACCTCGCTGAGCACGAGAAGCCCCGGCGTGGTCAGCCGCGCCACGAGCCGCATGTGCATAGGGGTGCTTTCCGTGATCTCGACCTGATCCCCCCCTGCTACTGAAGTGGGCATAAGCCCCAAACCCTCCACCGGATTGAGTAGCACGGCTGTGCGCAGCGGATCGAAGCCTGAAAGGTTCAAGTAACCACCATATAGTTCGTCCACATTGCCAGCCACGCGAACGTCATGGACGACCCAGGCGCGCGGCCCAGGGTCTCGCAGCCGGAACACATAGAGAACGTCTTTATCCTTTCCCTCCTGGTAAAGGCGTTCGGCTGGCACCAGCATGTGCTCCCGCGTAACCAAATCGGCGCGCCAGGTGACGACATATTTGACGTTGAGCAACTTCCAGCGTATCAGTTCATGGGCTATCTTCAGAAAACGATCATAATGTGCCAGTCTGATCGGCGCGATACCTCCGATCTCCTGTAAATTGTACACGGAGGCAACCTGGGGCACCAGCCGCGAGTCGTCCTGGAAGCGAAACACACCTCCATCCTGCAACATGATGCGGAGGGGCGGCGTGACCTGGTACACATGCTCCCACGGAGCCTGGTTCACCGGGCGATTGAGGGAAAAGAGATCCACAGCGGTTAGCAACAAGGCCAGGATACTCAAAGGCTTGCGCCACCTCCCCTGGTAAAGCCGCCCATAGGTGACTCCCGCACTGGCAGCCAGAAGCAAAACGAGCATCCCCACATGCCCCGGTAGGTCGCGGCTGTCGCTGGGATCAAGGCCCTGACGATGCAAGAAGATCACAACGAGCAAACCAAGAAAGGCTAATGCAAAAGCGCTGCGCAGAAAATGGGCAGCCCCCGCGATCCGGCAGCGTTCCCAACGTTTCCAGGCGCTCCACAAAGTATCTGTTCCACAGGCGGCCAGTACACTCAAACTGAAACTGATCAACAAAGCCAGGCGTTCCTGGCTGCGGAAGAGCCTATACCCTGGCAATAGCAGGTATCCCACCTCAAAACCAAAGAGCCTCCGCCCAAAGGAAAAGAGCAATGCCCCTGTTGCCAAAGCAAACCAGAAGAAAACACCGTCTTTGTCCTTACGTCGAATGACTAGGGCGACATATACGAGCAGAAGAGGCCAAATCCCAACGTACAAGGGCTGCCAGAAGCTGACCAGCCCCGTCAGGACGAATTGTACAATATCTTCTAAAGGGAACCCCGTACCCGCCTCCGCGACGGAAAGGCTGGCGCGCGTGGAAAGCTGCATATACTGCCACGAGGGGAGCACCTGCACCGCACTGAGGCCGACCGCCACGAGCAAGACGGCGGCGGTCTCGACAAGTCCGCGAACCAGGGGGAAACCTCCTCGCCGCGTGCGCCAGAGAAGGTAGGCTTGATAGGCCAATGTGCCATAGATAACGAACATGCTCGTCTGCGGATGCCCGGCCAGGATGCTCATACCGAAAGCAAAGGCGGTGAGCCAGAGATAACGTGCCTTGCCCAGATGATACCGACACCAGAGGCCCAACAGAGCCAGCGGCAACCAGATCGCCCCCTCCACGATGGCCATCTGCAACAGCGGATAGGAAGTCAGATAGCCGCCATAAGCGAAAACGATGCCGCCCAGCAGGGCGCTCATCCGTTGTCTGACCTGCACACGCAGAAAAAGATAGGTGAACAGGCTGGCCAGAAACACGTGGAGAATGACCTCTACTTCCAACAATAGAAACGGGAACTCCCTGAAGCCCACTAGCCAGGCTGCAAGGTTGATCAATAGGCCGGGTGGGTAAAACAGCGCGGACTGCGGATCCGCTTGTAGAGGATAGCCGGAATAGGTACATGACATCCAGAGCGGCAAACGTCCAGCACGGAGTTCACGAAACACATATACCCGCCAGGCATAGAACTGATAGGTGTAATCACCCTTGGGAAACATGACCCGGTCCAGTTCGTTGGGCATCAAAAAACGCCAAAAGAAAAAGGCACACAGGATGACGAAGATGAATATGGCGAGGATATCCCTTCTGTCCAGTTTGAGCATATGTCTTTCCTGTCTTTTAGTGCCCTAGAGAAGACATTACATATAACGTCTCTACTCTATTCTATGGGCGCACAATCCGCACTTTACCCAACAGGATGCGGTTGTCCTGGACGTAGCCGCCCTTGCCCAGCAGATTGAGCCGCTGGCCCGTTTCCCCCAAATAGACGCCGATCTCCAGGTCACAAACCCCCGCCGGAGCATCGTCCTTCACAACTAATTCGTAACGATCCTCGACGATCTGGCCGGGCCGCCAGGTGGAGGTGGGCGCGTTGCCATTTTGCGGCCAGGCATCTTTTTGCGCCCAAATCTGCTCCTTTTCGCCGAGGATATGCGTGAATACACTATAGTTGTGCTGCATCTTGCTCAGAGCGCGCCAATAGAGCGTTAAATGGATCGTCTCGCCAGGCCAGGCCGCTGTCCGATCCAAAGCGTATCCCACCAGGGCAATCTTGTTGTCCAGGTTGAAATACACTGGATTTGGGATATCTCCGGCCTGCCGGGGCGAGATCTCCACCTGACCGAAGCGAGCCTGATCACCAATAGGCACTCCCTCGCGGTTCACAGCCATTAGCCGCGTCCACGTCTCGAACTTGTACAGCCCGACCTCAATCTGCGCCTTCGCCGGCGCCAGGGTGGCCGGGGAGACGGGGACAACGTAGGTATCGGCGATGATATCCCCAGGCC
>CAYPON010000012.1:13622-26787 GCA_964412315.1 uncultured Anaerolineae bacterium
ATCGCCACGAACACCAAACGCCCTTGCGAGGCGAGAGTCATGAGCGTCCAGCGCACCAGGGAAGCAAGCACGATAGCCGGCCAAGCCGCAGTCAAAAGCAGCTTGTAACACGCTTCAGTTCTCAAGTGCCGCCGCTCTCTTAATAAGAAGAAGGCCAATCCTGGCAGACTGAGCGCGGCCAATCCATTTAGCAGGCGATAGAGCCATCCGGACATGGGCACATTCAGCCCGCCGAAAAAACCCCAAAAGGACATGGCAAAGCCACCCCGCTCCCCCCAGAGTTGGCGGAGCGTTGGCTTAGCGTAGCGGGGGCCAGAAATGGCCGCAAACGTGTTCAGTCCCAGGGCATCGCCGTATAGTTGCCAGTTGCGCACGAACCACCAACCGGAGACGGCTGCTGCTACCCCATAGATAACGACACTTTCCCAGATCAGCCCGACAAAGGAACGGCGGTGATAGACAGCGATGATCAGGGCGAGCGCTGCCAGGGCGAATAGCCCCAGGGCACTGGCTTTGGCCAACGCCGCCAGGCCAAGTGTCAGTCCCAGGAGCAATAGGTGGTGCAATTTACTATCGCCCTTCACCAGACGGAGCAAACGCCAGAGGGCGAAAGAGGAAAGGGCCGTCGCCAGATTGTCGTTATTGACCGAACCGCTGATGAAGAGGAACATCGGGTTAAAGGCCACGAAAGCCGCCGCTCCGACCGCTAGCGCCTTGCGTTCCGGGAAGATATCCAGGGAGATGAGATAAGTGCAAAACACAGTCACCACGCCCATGAGCAGTGAGAGCCAGCGGATAATGTGCACCGCCAGCGTCGTGCCCCGGTAGGGAAAAGCCTCGCGCTCCGTATGGATGAACATGTTGATGTTCCTATCTGGTTTGGAGATGCCAACGTCGGCGTGTGGGTTTGGCCAAAGGACCTGATTCATGTCCTCTGTGTTGATCCGGCAAGTGGCCAGCGCCATGAGAGCATAATAAAGTGGGGGTTGGCTCCCTTCCTGTCGCCAGGGCTGCTCAACGCCAGGCCGCTGCACGGGCAAGCTGTAGCCATCGGCCAGATGCTTGACAAAAGCATAGTGCCGCATCTCGTCAGACGCCTCGAAAAGGGGCGTAACGACGCTATAAATCATGCCCACAACAAGATAGACTCCCAGTATGCCCACGATAGCTTTGTTGGATTTCACGCTCTCACGCACCGATTTCATGGTATACCACCAGGGTCTGCTTGGCGATCTCCGGCCAGCCGAAACGAGCTGACAAAGTTTTGGCTCCCTGGCCCAGCCGTTCCCGCAACGCAGGAGAGGCGATCAGTCGTGCTATAGCATCGGCCAGGGCCGCTTCGTCATCGGGCGGCACCAACAGGATATTGTCCCCATCGCGCAGTTCGGCTGGATGCCACCACTCATCCTGGTTCGGAATATACGTTTTTGCCGAGGGATAGCGCGTGCTCACAATCGGCAGGCCATGCGCCAGTGCTGCCATTAAGCTTCCCCGCCGCAAAGAAACACCATCCTTATAGGGAAACACGCCAATGTCCGCAGCCAACAGATTAGCCGAGACCTCAGCTTGCGGAGTATAACCTGTCCACAGGACACGCCCAGCCAGCCCCAACTCGGTGATGAGCGCTTCGATGCGCTCGGCGTAAGCAGCGTTAGTCGGATCGCTGCTCCCCACCTTGCCGCCCACCATCAGCAGTTTGACATCCCCCCCGAGGCGTGCCAAAGCGCGGATCAACGTCTCTCCTCCCTTGCTTTCGTTCAAGAAGCCGAAATAAGCGAGCAGGACGTCGTCCGGCGCCACGCCCCAACGGGCACGCCAGGCCATCCTATCGTATCCCGCTGGGGGGAGGGGGGGAATGTTGCTGCCGATGGGGATACGAGTGATGCGCCGGATAAAGGGATAGACGGCCAGCCTGGCCTCATCCTCGGCGTTCGTGGCGATCACGGCATCGCTCCAGTGTGCCAGCGCCAGCACCGCCCACCAGCGCAAGCGTCCAGCTTTGGGGAAGAGATAGGGCACGCGCAGGTCATGATAAGTGACCACGACGCGCGGTCGGGACCGCATGAGCCACAGGCGCAGCGGCAAAAGGTGGATGGCCGGCTGCATGGCATAGGCCGCGGCCTGAAATTGGATGTTCACCACCCCAGGGCGCACCTCACGGATTACGCTAAGGATGACAGACCAACTCCCCCAGTCCCAGCGCGCCACGACAGGCCGCAAGCCCCAGGCCCCTGCCGCCTGCCGAGGATCGGACAGGCGAGACGTGATCACAATCACGCTGTGACCCAGGTCAGCATAAGCCCGCGCCATTTCCCGCGTATAATCACCGACGCCCCCCTGCATCGGCGGAAACTCCCCGCTGATTAGACAAATCCTCACAATAATCCCCTCGACCGAGCCATGTCATCCTGAGAATGGCCATGCCGTGCGGCGGCATGCATGACGGTAGAAACTCGTTACCTGGACAAATATTGGCCGTCTAGCTTTTATCTGTTTTCTCTATAAGCCCGGCCCCTTGCTGCTCGACGGCGAATTGCCCGAATCTGACGGGGTAAGGATGACATTCCGCCGAGGAATGCCCCCTCGCGCGAAGGGTCCGAGAATACGTGTTCAGATTATAGTCGTTTTTCGCCACCTGTCCAGAAACCGCCTACGCGCGGCAGGGCTTGTGCCAAGTTGAGAGGCATGGCATGCAAAGGCTTCGCGGAGCAGAACCCATCGGTCTGGAAGAGCCGATGCTAGGGCGGACCGCATTCCCAGTACCGCCTGTTTCACGACGATGCGACTTGGCACGATACTTTGTGATTTGACTTGGACAGAATATCGCATATAATGTAACTATGGTTACTTTCGCTTCAGATCCGTGGAGTGCATCAAGTAGCCATAGGCAAACAAAGAGGCTCAGAATCAGGAGGGTTGAACGATGAAATGGGTTACACGTTCTCACGTTCATGTCGATCGTGTGGCTTGCCCGTGGTTGATCACCCGCTTTATTGACAGTGAAGCAGAGTTCTTGTTCGTCCCCAAAGGTGAGATCGAAAAAGTCGTCAAGGAAACCGGCGCGATCCCATTTGATGCCCCAGGCGTTGAATTGGGACACCATGAGGGGCGATGCTCGTTCGAGTCGCTCATCCTGAAATATGGCTTGACCGACCCAGCGCTGCTGAAGTTGGCCAGGATCGTGCACGCTGCTGACACGGATGAAGGCTACGAGCGAGAGCCAGTAGCGCATGGATTGGAGGCCATCGCCTCCGGCTACAGCCTGCGTTTTCCGAAGGATGAAGAGAACCTGGCACATCAATTCGAGGTTTATGATGCGTTGTATACCTGGTGCAGGTTAGAAATGGCCAGAAGCAAATAACTACTACGGCAATCAATGCATGTGGCTGCTTCATGGTGAGCAGCCCTGCCGGATCTAACCGTAGCCAGAATAATGTGTATGCGTTTCTGCCGCAATCGTACCGTGCCACTGTTGACGTGGACAGATAAAACCATGTTGCGCTCTTGGCTTCTATTGCATTATAAGACTCCTGTGGAGCCTTCTGCTCGCCGAGTATACGTTTGGCGCAAGCTCAGAAGATTGGGCGCCATTTTGCTGCATGATGCCATTTGGGTACTGCCCGCTACCCCGTACACCCTGGAGCAATTCCAGTGGCTGGCGGTGGAGATCGGTGAAATGGAAGGCGAGGCAATGCTTTGGGAATCCAAGGTAGCTCTCGTCGGGCAAGAGGAAGGGTTGGTGAAGCATTTCCTGGAGCAGGTCAACCAGGCTTACCGCGAGATTCTGACTGCGTTGCAGCAAAGCAACCCAGACCTGGCAGCCCTGGCGCGCCAGTATCAACAAACGATCGTGAAGGACTATTTTCACTCAGAATTGGGCCAACGCGTCTGTGAAGCGCTGATCTCGGCGCGGGGAGGAGAAGACCCTTGAAATGGGTAACCTGGGAAAACATTGGGGTAGATCGCATGGCTTGTGCCTGGCTGATTCGACGGTTTATAGATCCAGAAGCAGAATTCTTTTTCGTGCCAGCCGGTCTCAAGTCCTGGCCGAACGGTGCCGAGCCTTTCGATATTCCCGGTGTGCGCCTGTCACACAAACGAGGGCATTGCACGTTTCACACCATGCTACGCGAGTTTGGGCTGAAGGACGCGGTATTGCAACATATCGCCCGCATTGTGGATGAGGCGGATGTAGTGCAAGAAGCCGCGGTGGAGCCCGCCGCGCCTGGACTTGACCTGATCTGCCGGGGCCTCCGCCGCATCAGTGCCGATGACATTACCGCTCTGCAGCGGGGCGCGCTAATCTATGATGGGCTTTACGCCGAGATAGCCGCTGGGCGAGAGTGTTGAGGAAAACAACGTGAATCATTATCTCTGGAGAATGCGGGGCTACTTCCGTCAGGTTGCGGGCCAACTGTTGCTCGGCTCGCTCGCCGGCATCGTGATGAACACGATGGTAGTCATGCCCGCGATCCTGTTGGGGCGAGCGATTGACGCCGTGCTGGCGATGGAACGCGGTGAGGCGAGCGCAAGCCAGGTCGGCTGGGCGGCGTTGGCTTTCGCTGGTGGGGTGCTGCTCCATGAAGGCCCGCGCATCGGCAAGCGCTGGTGGTTGATGACGGCCAATGCCCGTATCCGCGCCAATGTGCGAGCGGACGCGCTGCGCGGCGTGCTCTCCTGGCCGATGTCCCGACTGCACAATATCCCGATCGGCGACCTGATGGCGCGCATTATCGGCGATATAGAGGTGCTTGGCGTCGGAGTGCGCGAGTTCACCATTGAGACATGGGATACGGTTCTCTTCTCCTGCTCTTTGGTTGTTGCCATGCTGGCCTACGATGCGGGCTTGACCGTGTTGGCGCTATTGCCCGTGCCCGCGGCCATGATATTAGCTAAGGTTGCCGGACGCTGGGTGCGCGAACGCACCACGGAAGCGCGCGAATCCAACGCCGCCTTGACCGCCACGCTGCAAGAGCGATTGTCCGGTATCCGCGTGTTGCGGCTGTTCGGTTGCACTCAGGCAACGGTGGAGCGCCTCGCCGCCTTGTCTCAGGAACAGGCCAGCGCCAACCTGGCTACAGTGCGCCTGCGCGAGGGCCTCAAGCCGGTATACACTACCTTGATGACTGCTGGCGTTGTGCTGGTTGTCTGGCTGAGCGGCAGGAAGGTCATAGCGGGCAGCATGACCATAGGTGCTTTCGTCGCCTACCTGGAGCTGTACCTGCGTTTCGTGGGGCGCGGCTTCCGCGTGCCCCAACTCGTCAACTCCATTCAGAGTGGAGGTGCCGCCTATGCCAGGTTGCAGCCGCTGCTGGAGAAGCCGCTGTCCGTCCAGGGCGAACCAAGCTATGCCTCCTTTCGAGCGGGACGCATCGCTGGCCTGGGAAGGCCGCTTCCCAGACCGCCGGCCGTCCGCACAGGGGCAGCGGAACTTGCCCTGCAGGAGATCACCTTCCACTATCCTGGCGCTGCTCGTCCCGCTCTGCAAGGGGTATCACTTGATATTCCCGCTGGGGCGCTAGTGGCCGTCACCGGGCCGGTCGGTTCCGGTAAAAGCGCGTTAGCGAAGGCATTGCTTGGCCTCTATCCACTGAAGTCCGGTCGCATCCTGTTGGATGGACAGCCGCTTGAGGAAATCCCTGCTGAGCAGCGCACCGTTCGCATCGGCTACCTGCTGCAAGACGCTTATCTCTTTTCAGGAACCGTCGAAGAGAACATCCTCCTTGGCTTGCCTGCGGCTGATGGCGATGAGTCTTGTCCTGTTCTCGCCAGGGCCATCGGCTGTGCCTCGCTGAGCGATGACCTGCGCATGTTTCCCGCAGGCCTGCAAACTCAAATCGGCGAATTGGGCATCCGCGTGTCGGGCGGACAGCGTCAACGCATCGCCTTGGCGCGGGCTATGGCTTCCCAGCATCCCCAGGCGCCTGGCTTGCTGGTGCTGGATGATCCTTTCTCCGCCGTGGATGTGGACACCGAGGCCAGGATTATCATTGCTTTGCGCCATGCCTTTGGCCCGATGTCGCCGCCGGAACAACGGGCCACGATTATCCTCTGCTCCCATCGTCTGGCTGCCTTCCCACAGGCTGACCGGGTCGTGGTATTGGATGGCGGGCGGGTTATCGAGCAAGGAACTCATGCCGACTTGATCCAGGCTGGTGGGCTATACGCGCGCATCTACCGCGCCCAGTACGAGGAGGAGCGACACGCTGCCTTGGCGGAGGAGCGCTTATGAACGCTACAAGCAATCCACTGCTCTCCCCTACGAGCAAGAGTCTCACTTTGCATCAGGTAATGTCTATCATGCATCCGTGGCGTTGGCTGCTGCTCCTGATCGCAGCCTGTGTGCTGCTGGGGGCGGTATTGGAATTGGTTCCGCCTCTGCTGATAAGGCGAATCTTGGACGAGTATCTCACCAAAGGAAGACAAGAGGGCCTAGTGCTCCTGGCTCTGCTCTACCTGGGAGCAACGGCGTCGGTGCAAGGCATCGGTTTCTTCTCTAGTTACCTCACAGCGGTTGCTGCGCAGGGCGCACTTCACCAATTGCGCGTCCGCCTCTTTGCTCATCTCCAGCGATTGCCGCTGAGCTACTACGACCAAACACCTTTGGGCGAGATCATCAGCCGCTGCACGGCGGATGTAGAGGCAGTGGACACACTCTTTCTATCGGGCGTGGCCAGTGTAGTGGCCGATTCGGTTCGCTTGCTGACCACCTCGGTCGCCATGATCGCGCTCAGCCCGCTGCTCTCCCTCGTCTCAGCTTTGGTCGTCCCGCCGCTACTGCTCGTGACCCGCTTCTTTCAGGTTAACGTGCGCGACGCCGAACGCGCCAATCGTCGCGCCATCGGCCTGCTGAATGCGTACCTGCAGGAGACCTTGGGAGGCGTCGAGATCATCCGCGCCTTTGGACGCGAGGCGTTCTTCATTGCTCGCTTCAGAAAGGCCCTCGCCCAGGCGCTGGCGGCGTTCAACCGCGCCACGGCATATTCCGCGCTCTATTCGCCACTGATGGCTCTGCTGGCGGCATTGGCGATATCGCTGCTGCTTTGGGTAGGGACCCGCCAGGCGTTCGCCTCTTGGGGTATCTCTTTAGGCTCCCTGACCGCCTTTGTGCTGCTGTTCCAGCGCTTCTTCAAGCCGATCACTGCCCTCGGCGACGAGTGGCAGACGGTGCAAAGCGCCCTCTCTGGCGCGGAGCGCATCTTTCAGGTGCTTTCCCTGCCCGGCGAAGCCCCTTCGCACACCAAGGCAATTATGCCGCGACGCCAGGCCGAGTGTGAGGGTCAAGTACGGCCTGCCATCGAGTTGCAGGATGTGACTTTCGGCTACCTGTCCGAACGGCCCGTGCTGCGGGAAGTTAACCTGGCGGTGTATCCAGGCGAGCACGTGGCGTTGGTCGGGCAAACCGGCGCTGGGAAAAGTAGCATCTGCAATCTGTTGAGCGGCCTTTATGCCCCCTGGTCAGGTCGAGTATCTATCGCCAGCATTGATCCCCGTAACCTGGCGGAGGATGAGCGTCGCCGCATCGTGGGAGTGGTTCCACAAGCAGTGCAGCTTTTCAGCGGCACGGTGCTTGAGAACCTAACGCTGGGCGATAAGGGTGTATCCGCTGAGGCAGTACAGCAAGCCGCGGCAATCGCCGGTGCGGATGACTTTATTCGCGCGCTGCCGCAGGGATACAGCGCCTTGTTGAGCAATGGCCGCGGCGAAGGTGTCCAACTCTCCGCCGGCCAGCGCCAATTGCTGGCTCTGGCGCGTGCCCTGGTTTGGGATCCGCAAGTGCTATTGCTGGACGAGGCCACTTCTGCCGTAGACAGCGCCAGCGAGGCCACTTTTCGCGCCGCATTACAGGCCAACCTCAGGGATCATCGGCGGGCAGTCTTGACCATCGCCCACCGTCTCGCCACTGCGCGCGAAGCGGATCGCGTCCTGGTGCTTGAAAATGGTCGCGTCATCGAGGAGGGTTCGCCAAGCGAACTGGTGAGACGCGGTGGACGATTCGCGGCTTTGCTCGAACTGGAGGCCGCTGGCTGGGAGATATAGAGACAAATGTCCGGTCTCCAATTGGCTTCTCTATGAGTAGGCGCGTCCTCTGCGCTGAAGGATCTCCTGCGCTCGGAATGATGGACTTGGCTCTACTTGGCGCCTGCTCCTTGGCGCCTGCCGCCCGCCTGTTTGAGCCTGGAGCGGAGTACCTGGCGATAGGCGTGCATCCTCTCGACGCGCAAAGTGCGTCTGGAGCCGAGAAGCCATTTGGCCCCTTCGCGCAACCACTGATATAGATAGGTGCTCAACAGAAACCAGCGCAACAGCTCTCCCCAGGCGCGACCATAATGCTTGCGAAAGAAGTACACCTTGCTGCTGTGAAAATAGATATGTTGCGCTGGCACGACCTGCGAACTGCTCTGCCCTCCGTAATGGATCACCCGCGCCGTCGGCAGATAGACGACGCGCCAGCCCGCCTTCTTAATGCGATATTGCCAGTCTAGTTCCTCAGAGTACATGAAGAAAGCCTCATCCAGCAGCCCGACAGAAGCCAAGACATCGCGGCGCACCAGGAAGCAGGCCCCTGTCACCCAGTCCACTTCCTGCTCCTCGTCATTGGCGCGATCGCTGACGTAGTACCGATGCAGGATGCCACTACGCGCACACCACTGCTGGAGGACCGTGCTCTCCAGGAAAGCCGTCGCCAGGGTGGAAAAGCGCCGCCGCGAGGGTTGCACGCTGCCATCTTTGTTCAGGAGCTGCGGCCCCAAAACGCCCACATCGGGATGCGCCTCCATATAGGAGGCCATAGCACCTAAGGCATCACCGACAACCTCTGTATCCGGATTCAGCAAAAGGAGATAGCGCCCCTGGCTGCGTTGGATCGCCAGGTTGTTGCCACGGGTGAAGCCAACGTTCTCGTTCAGGGCAACAAGTTGCACCTCAGGGAACTGTGCCCGCACCATCTCCGCGCTGCCATCGCCGGAGGCACTGTCTACGACGATCACCTCACAGGAGAGATGGCTCCGCGCCAGGCTGGCGAAAACGGAACGGAGGCAGGCGGCTAGAAGCGTTTTGACATTCCAGCTTACGATGATAACAGACAGATCAAGCGATGAAGAAAAATCAGTATTTGTGTTCACGCATCATCTGCCAGTCCGAAAAGCCATGCGACGTTGGCAGTGGTCACCCGTGCTACCTCCACCAGGGTCAGACTTTTGATCTCGGCAACGCGCTGCGCTACCAGTCGCACATAGGCCGGTTCGTTGCGCTGCCCGCGGTAAGGATGTGGGCTGAGATAAGGACAATCGGTCTCCAAAAGCAGCTTGTCCAGGGGAAGATGGTGCACGATTTCAGGCAGCTTGCGGGCGTTGGCGAAAGTTACTGGCCCGGCGATACCAATAAGAAAGCCGAGTTCGACCGCCTGTTTGGCCATCGCCAGGTCGCCAGAGAAACAATGCAATACCCCGCCTGGATGCTTTTGCCCCCGCGCCCACTCGCGCAGGATGCTCACTGTTTCGGCATGGGCCTCCCGGTCGTGGATGATGACCGGCTTGCCCACCTGCCGCGCCAGGGCAAGTTGTTCCTGGAAAGCCTGGAGCTGCATCTCACGCGGGGAAAAGTTGTAGTGAAAGTCCAGGCCGATCTCACCGATGGCTACAACACGGGGATGCTGAGCCAACACACGGAGCTTGCTCAGCACAGCCTCGCACCAAACACGCGCCTCGTGCGGGTGCACGCCCACGGCGGCATAGATTCCCGGATACGCTTCCGCCAGCGCAATACCAGCCTGGCTCGATTCCATGCCGGCCCCGGCGTTGATAATATACCTCACGCCAGCAGCCTCAGCACGCGCGATCACCTGCTCCCGGTCGGCGTCAAACTGGCCAGCGTCCAGGTGGGCATGTGAATCCATCAAACAACAAGGTAGGGGCGAACCCGCGTGTTCGCCCATCCTGTAATCGCCCGTCCTCTCCCGCCTCATGCCAAACCCGACAGCTTCTGGCCTGCCTGGAGGATCTCCTGCACCTGGTCTTTGTGCGTCGTCTCCGTATAAATGCGGATGATCGGTTCTGTGCCGGAGAAGCGAATGAGTAACCACCCTCCATCTTCGAGCCAGTAGCGGAAGCCATCTACCGTATCCGCGCCAGTGACCGCCAGGCCGGCGATGCTGGTGGGACGCTCTCCGCGCACTTTTTCGACCACCTCAGCGCGACGGTCGGGCGGGAAAGTCACATCCACACGATCGTAATAATGAGGCGCCACCAGCGAGTAGAGATAACCGATCAGTTGTGAAGGGGTCTTTTTCATCTTGACCATCAGGTCGAGGATAAAGAGGCCCGCGAGGATGCCATCGCGTTCTGGCACGTGGCCCGCGAAGGCAAAGCCGCCGCTCTCCTCACCTCCCATCATGGCCTTGACCTCTAGCATCTTGGGGCCTACATATTTGAACCCCACGGCTGTCTCGTGTACTGGAATGTTATATAGCTTGGCCAGCTTGTCCGCCATAACGGTGGTGGTAACCGTTTTGACGATGGGGCCTCGCATCTTGCGCACCTCCAGCATATAGAGGAGCAGCAACGCATAGACCTGGAGTTGGTTGATGAAGGCCCCATTCTCATCCACGACGCCGATGCGGTCAGCATCTCCATCGTTGGCCAGGCCCACGCTGGCGTTATGTTGGGCAATCGCCTTGACCAGAGCCTTCAGATTATGGGCGATAGGCTCCGGATTATGCATCCCTGGGAAAAGGGGATGGCGCACATTATTGATCTCGATCACGCGAGTCCTGCCGCCGGCCAGTAGCTCAGACAGGTACCCAATGCCCGCCCCAAACATGGCATCCACGACCACGGTCAGGCCCGCATCCTTGATTGCCGTTACATCAGCCAGGGAAGCGATCCTCTTCAGATAAGGGGTACGTGCATCTATCTTGACGATCAGGCCCCGCTTGATCCCCTCCTCCAGGGGGATGCGTTTCACTTCGCAGCCTTTTTCCTGGGCATCGCAGATACGTTTTTCCACTGCTGCCGTGATTTCCGGCGAGGCGCTGCCAGCGTATTCGGGCCGATATTTGAAGCCATTCCAGATGCCGGGGTTGTGGCTGGCCGTAATGATGACCGCACCGGCGGCTCCTCTGTCCAGGATGGTGAAGGAAGTAGTGGGAGTAGGTATCGGAGCATCGGCCAAGTAAGCGACCATACCGTTGCCAGCGAACACTTCGGCCACAGCCGCAGCGAAACTCTCCGAATGGAAGCGAGTATCGTAGCCGATGACCATGCCGCGCTCAGCCAGGCCGGTGCTTTTCACATACTCGGCAACGGCCTGAGCGCACAGGCGAACGTTATCGAAAGTGAAATCATCGGCGATGACCCCCCGCCAGCCATCCGTCCCGAACCTGATCTGCGCGGTCATCTTCCCTCCTACAATCTGAGGCTATTCCGAGGTAAGCGCATAATGCCTGAGACCTGGCGATTTACTGTGCCGTTGGCCATCCCCTCATCCATATATTTTCTCCTTCTCAAAGCCTCCAGATCAGCGTCCACCATTATGCGCACCAACTCCTGGAAGCCCACTTCCGGTACCCAGCCCAGGACGCGCCTCGCTTTGCTGGCATCCCCGACGAGATAATCCACGTCAGCAGGGCGGAGAAAGCGCGAGTCAACGACCACGTAATCCCTCCAGTCGAGGCCCAGGTAGCCGAATGCCACCTCGCACAATTCTCGCACTGAATGCGTCTCGCCGCTGGCGATAACATAGTCATCCGGCTGCGGTTGCTGGAGCATCAGCCACATCGCCTTGACGTAATCCCCAGCATAGCCCCAGTCCCGTTTGGAGTCCAGGTTGCCCAGGCGCAACTCGTTGGCCAGGCCCATCTTGATCTGCGCTGCTCCCAGGGTCACCTTGTGGGTCACGAATTCGTGTCCCCGTCGCGGGCTTTCATGGTTAAAGAGAATGCCGGAACAGGCGAAAAGGCCGTAGCTCTCGCGGTAATTCACCGTAATCCAGTGCGCATACACCTTGGCTACGCCGTAAGGGCTGCGCGGATAGAAGGGAGTTTTCTCCGTCTGTGGTATCTCTTGAACCTTGCCAAACATCTCGGAGGAACTGGCCTGGTAGAACTTGACGGTGGGATCCACCATGCGGATGGCGTCCAGCAGGCGGGTGACCCCCAGGGCGGTGCATTCTCCTGTCAGCACCGGCTGTTTCCAGGAGGTGGGCACAAAGGACTGCGCCGCCAGGTTATAGACCTCATGCGGCCGGTGCTCCCTCAGGATATCTATCAAGGATACCTCATCCAAGAGATCGCCCTGCACGATGGTGATCTTGTCCTGAAGGTGCTCGATGCGGTCGAAGTTGATCGTGCTGGTGCGACGCACCATGCCCACCACATCATAACCTTTTTCCAGCAGGAACTCGGCGAGATAGGAGCCGTCCTGGCCGGTAATCCCCGTGATCAAAGCCTTCTTTTTGTCCATTGTTTATCCACCTATTTTATTGTAGTTTTCACGCGCTGGCGCCAATAGTCAAGGGTGTCACGCAAGCTTTGCGAAAATGGGATTTCAGCCCGCCACCCTGTGCGCTCGCGAAACTTACGGCAATCGCCCACGAGCACGGGCATATCGGAAATACGAAAGAGAGCGGGATCGGTTTCGACGCGCAAGGGGAGGTGGCTCATCGCTAACAGTTCTTCCAGGACGCTGCGGATGGAACGGGCGCGCTCGGAGGCCATATTGTACACCTCTCCCAACTCTCCCGCGGTGATAGCCAGGAAGTATCCGCGCACGATGTCTCGCACGTCGCTGAAATCGCGCTGCGGATCAAGGTTGCCCACGCGTACGATCGGCTCCCGCTTTCCTGCCTCGGCCGCGGCGATTTGCTTGGCGAAAGCAGCCACAACGAAGGATTCCCGTTGGCGGGGGCCGATATGGTTGAAGGGGCGCACCCGCACGATGGGCAGCTTGTGGCTGAGAAAGTATTGATAGCCAAGCATATCCTGGGCGATCTTGCTCACGGCGTAAGGATTGTTAGGGCGTAGAGGCGTCGTCTCGCGCACGGGCAGATCCTCGGCGGTCACCAGGCCATATTCATCGGCCGAGCCTACAATGAGGATGCACGGCCTCAGATTCGCCTGGATGACCGCCTGCAACAGGTTAATCTGCCCTAGGATGTTGGTGACAAT
>CAYPON010000013.1:0-25955 GCA_964412315.1 uncultured Anaerolineae bacterium
TGGTGATCGGGCTGATAGTGGGATCCATTGCGGCGTATTACGGCGGCTGGGTGGATGAGGTGCTGATGCGCATCGTGGAAATCTTCCAGGCTTTCCCCTTCCTGTTGGCGGCAATCACGCTCTCCGCTGTGCTCCAGGCCAGATTGGGCCGGGGCTTGATAACGGGCATGTTGGCTCTGATCGCCTTCGGCTGGACCGGATATTCCCGCCTCATCCGCGGCGATATCCTGACCGTCAAGCAAAGGGACTATGTCCTGGCGGCGCGTGCCGTCGGCGTCAAGAACAGCCGCATCCTCATCAAGCACATTTTGCCGAACGCTATGTTTCCTACGATGGTCGTCGCTTCCATGCGCATCGCCGACTATGTATTGAGCTTTGCGGGGCTTAGCTTCCTGGGCCTGGGCACGGAGATCGGCTACGCGGACTGGGGGCAGATGATCAGCTTCGCCCGCAACTGGATTCCCTCTTTGGCGGATTATTGGTATATCCTCGTCTATCCAGGCATGGCCATCGTGCTTTTCGTCCTGGCCTGGAACCTGGTGGGCGATGCCTTCCGCGATATCCTGGATCCGCGGTTGCAGGGGAGCCGGTAGGCTTGGCGTCTTGGTGGCTTTGCGTTTTCATCCTCTGTGCTGGCTTCGCTTCGTCAGTAATCCAAAACCGCCAACACCGGAAAATGATCCGAGGCCACCCGCGATAGGGGAGTATCCCAACGCTCGCAGGAGATGAGGGCCGGGCGCAGTTCGGGAGACAACCAGATATAATCAATCCGCACCAGCGGATTTTGCGTAGACCAGGTCGCCGCAGGGATTTTCCCCACGGCGGCCTGGGCGTCTATGTAGCCCGCGCGAAGCAGGCGAGGGACGACCTGCATGGTTGCCATGTGCGCGCCTTTGCTCCCCGCCTCCAACTCGGCCAGCTCCTCCTGCCGATCCTGGTAGTCGCCGGGCGCCAGGGCATTGAAATCGCCGATGAGGATGTGGCTCTCCCCGACAAAGCGCGTCGTGACCTGCGTAATATGTTCGCATTGCTCCAGCCGAACCTGCTCGGAGCGATGATCGAGATGGGTCACGTAGCAGGTTAGAGCACGCCCATGTTCAAGGACGACGTCGGCGGCGACGACGCCTCGGCTCTCTCGTCCTTCGGGAGCGGGGAGGCGGTATGTAGCCGCATTCAGGATCGGGTAGCGGCTCAGGAGGGCGTTGCCATAGGGGGCCTGGAAGCTCGAGCCGGGCTGATCGGGCAGCGTCGTGCCAAAGACATAACGCATTTCCAAATCCCTCGCCATCTCGGTCAACATTGGCTCGCGTCCCTCTGCCAGGAGGAAAGGATGGAAGACCTCGTTTAGCCCTACCAAGTCGGCACCGCTCTCCCGAATGACCGCCGTGATACGGCCAGGATCCAATTTCCCGTCGTTCCCCTCGGCGTGATGGATGTTGTACGTCAAGATCCGTAGGAGCATGGCCTCCCCTTTCACTATCTATTACCCCCTCGCAGGTGCAAGCCATTAGTGTCAAGGGGAATCAATAACATCCCATAATTCCCGCAGAGACCGCACGCGAGCATCGGGCACGATGGTTTCGTTGTTTTCGGCCCGCTGTGGCACCTCTTTGAGTATGCCCTTCAGTCCGGCCGCCTGTGCCCCGCCGACATCATCCCACAGCCTGTCGCCGACGTAGATCGCCTCCTCTGGCGCAACCTGCAAAGCGGCCAGGCTTTGCTTGAAGATGGCAGGGTGTGGCTTGACATAAGCCGAGGCCGATGAATAGAGACGGTGCGCGAAAAAGCCGATGATCCCCAGGCGCTGCAAATCCAGATCATGCATCTGCGGCGGCCAGATCGTATTGGAGATCAGCCCGATCTTGAGCTTTCTCCTGGTGAACTCCTCCAACGTCACCAGGGTGTCATCGTAGAGGCTGATATAAGGCTGCATGGCCGCGTGAAAACGGTCTAATGCCCCCTCCATGCCCAGGCGAAGAAGGTCGAACTGCCAGCGGGAGAACGCGGCCTGGAGGATGTCCTCAATGCGCGCGCTCTGCAGTGTGGCGAGCGAGCGTTGCCATGCCCGCTCCAACTCGGCATCCAGATGGATCAGACACTCCTGCCAATTCGGTAACGAGCTATCGGTGCGCTCCTGGAGATAGTCGTACAGTCCACGCAGGCCGATCCAGGTCAGCTCGCGGAAGGTGAGCGCAGGGTCGCCGAAGCTCATCAGCGTCCCGCCCAGGTCAAAAATGACCGCCCTCAGCATTCACATTTCTCCTTGCCAGAGTGTTGTCGTCATGATATAATGGGAATTGTATTCCAGAATCACTGCAGAGGCGCAGAGCACGCAGAGAGCTTTTTCTCTGCGCCTCTGCGATGGGTAAGGAGTTGAGAATGTTGCCAACTGCTTCCCTCATCACCGGCCCGACTTTTGAAGAGATGCTCCACCCGGACAAGGTTGATCCGGCCATCCGCAGCAAAGCGCTTCGCGCGCGGAGCGAGGATCCTCTCGATCCGGTCAACCTGTTCAACATTACCTGGCGCGATGCAAACGGCCGCATTTATTACGACGTGTTGCCGGCCCAGCTCACCGGCGTTGATGCGCCCATCGTCGTCCTCTATGCCAAAGACTTTCCCACCGGCAGCCATAAAGTAGGCGCTGCCTACTCCGTCCTCCTGGAAAAGGTGCTGCTAGGAGAAGTGGACCCGGCAAGGCATACCCTGGTCTGGCCTTCGACGGGCAATTACGGCATCGGCGGCGCCTGGGTGGGCAGCCGCATGAACTTTGACAGCGTTGTCATCCTGCCAGCGGGAATGAGCCAGGAACGCTTTGCCCTCATAGAAAGCTACGGCGCGCGCCTCATCAAGACGCCCGGCTGCGAAAGCAATGTTAAAGAGATTTACGATAAATGCAAGCAGCTCGAGGCCGCTGATCCGCATCGCATCCGCATTTTGAACCAATTTGAGGTATTCGGCAACTATCGCTTCCATTACTATGTCACCGGCAACACGGTCATCGAACTGGCCGCCGAGTTGGAGCGCCAGGGGATCGGCCATGGCCGGGTCGCCGCTTTCGTTGCGGCAATGGGGTCTGCGGGCACCATCGCCGCGGGCGATCGGCTCAAGCAAGCCTGGCCCGATCATCTGATCATCGGCCTGGAGCCGATGCAGTGCCCCACTCTCTCCTTGAATGGCTATGGCGCACACGATATACAGGGCATCGGCGATGCGCACGTCACCTGGATTCATAACGTGCTCAATATGGACGCCGTGATGTGTATTGACGATGTGGAGTGCAAGAAAGGGCTGCAATTGCTCACAGAGGAGGCAGGCTGGAAAACGATGATCGAACGTTACGGCGTCCCTGCGGAGAGCGTCAAGAGGATGGCCACCGATTTCGGCATCTCCGGCGTCTGCAACGTGCTGGGCGCGATCAAAGCCGCCAAATACTATGAACTCGGCCCCAAGGATGTCATCGTCACGGTGTGCACCGATGCCATTGACCGCTATCGCTCCGTCATGGCGCAGATGACCGCTTTCTACGGCCCCATGGACGAGACGGAGGCGGCGGTGCGGCTGGTGAGCATCTTCCATAAGCAAAAGACCGACTGGGTACAGGAAGGTACGCGCGACGCCCGCCGGCGTTGGCACAACCTCAAATACTATACCTGGGTCGAACAACAGGGCAAGAGCGTAGAAGAGCTGAACGCCCAGTTGAACCTTGCCTTCTGGGAAAGGGAACAAGCGATGGTGGCGGAGATAGACCGGCTCCTGCTGGAATATCGGGCGAGCCGCTGATAGAGCCAACTTTGGATTTTAACGGTAGTCTTCGATCCAGACTATCCATGATAGGTGTGGGCGTACCGCGTTGTAGAGCCGCCGGTCCCCAGTGATCAGTTGAGTCCCCATCTCCTCGGTCAAAGCCAGATAAGCAGCATCGTAAGCTGAACAATTGTACCGGCGAGCCAGTTCTAGCATCCGTTTCGGTGTCGCTTCCCGGGTAGGGATGCCCAGATCTTCAAAGGCACTCAGTATCACATTGGCCTTCTCGTCGTCAATTCGACCAAGCCGCACTGCCTGGAGGACAGCGTTGGTCACCTCGTAAGGGAGCAGCGAGGGCACCATCAGCGCTATTGCACCCATCACATAGGTATGAATGATGGCTTGCGCCTGGGGCTGGCCACCTTCGTCAGGGAAGAAAGCCCGCAGGATCACATTGGCATCAGTTATCATAGTCGGTCCTCAAGTTCCCGCCGCGCCGCTTCGTGGAGGTCTGTGGCCGTCACCTGCGCATCTTGCAACTCCCGCGAGAGGTGTATCATGGTCAGATAAGCCCGCAGCCGGCGCAACCGTTCGTACTCTTCAAAGGAAAGAAGCACAGCGTCCGGCCGTCCTCGTCGGGTGATCACCACTGGCTCTCGGTGAGCCTGTCTGATCAGGTCGGAGAGTCGGCCTTTTACTCTAGCAATAGGGACAGACATTAGGCCCTCCTTATGTGGGTATTTTAAGTAACCCTATTATATAGCCCAACACCGGATTTGTCAACTTATCGTATCTCCTCGAACCGGAACTCGCCGGACGCGGTATCGTACAGCCCGAAGCTTGGCTCCCCGAATCGCCCCATCACCTCGCCAGGGTTGGCGCAGACGACGCCATGTACCACCTCAAGCTGGCGCCGATGAGTGTGGCCGCTGAAGGCGGCGTGATACAGGCCACAGCGCCCCAGCGCTTCGCCGATTTGAGGATAGTGGGTGAAAGCGAGCTTCTTGCCGTCCACCTCGATGGCGCCCATGCCACTGTACAGCTTGACGGTCCCCGCTTTCCCAGCGATGAAAGAGAGCAGCAAAGGATCCCCATCATTGTTGCCCAGAACGGCGTGGATAGGGCCGGCGAATCCTTCGGCGAGCATTTGCAACGTGAAGGGTGCGCAAAAGTCCCCGCAGAAAATCATCGTCTCGGCCTCTCGCAGCCGAGGAAGAGTTTTTTCCACGTTCCAGATGTTATCATGAGCATCAGAGAGAATGGCTACTAACATGGGGATTCCTCCTTTGTATGGGCATTGACCGGCTTTCCGCACCGTGTGCAGAATTTGCTGTCAGGGCGCAGCGTATGACCACACGATTGACACACCAACGGGGGGCTGGCCGTCTGCCCCAGCTCCGCCCGCAAGGCCGGGATGCGCGTGCGCAGGCGCGTTATGGCGGCCAGCGTCGCTGCATCTTCGCCTCGTTGTCGCAATTGGTATTTCTTGAAGGCGAGCTCTGTCGCCTGTTGCGCCAGGCGGCGCCACTCTCGCATCTTGTGCCATCCTCCCTCCCGCCCTTTTTGCCGATAGGCTTTCAGGCGGCCTCCAAGAGAAGACAATGTGGCATAGTCTTCCGAGGAGAGGGTGCCCAATGAGACCTCCTCCGCCAACTCGGTGGTGATCCATGAGGCTTCTCTTTTCAGGGCCAGTATAGCCAGGACAAGGATCGTCAGTATTCCCGACCAATCGGCGAAAATCGCCAGGAGCACGCCGCCACAGGCAGCGAGGGCGGTGTTGTGGAAGGCGTGGGCGAGCATCGCCGCGGCCAATCCCAGGATTGGCGCGCCAAGCCGTTTCCTGGGCATCCGTGCCAACCTTGCGTAACCCAACGACGCGCCAAACAGGCTGCTGTAGAAGGCATGATTGAGGCCGAAAATAACCGAGCGCACGAACACCGTCGCTGCCCACTCGTCCCAGCCGCCCTGGGCAAAGCTCCGCAAAAAGTAGACCAGGTTTTCGGTCATGCCGAAGCCCATGCCGACCAAAGCGCCATAAATGATGCCATCTAGGACATCATCGAATTCGGAGCGAAGAAACAGATAAAGGCCCACTAATGCCAGAGCTTTGACGCTTTCCTCCACCAGGGGAGCGACGATGGTGCCGGTGAAAAGCCTGGTGCCGGTGAGAGAGAGGGCGGACATGGACCAGCCAAAGATCGCTTCCAGGATCAATGCCAGGATGACCGCCGGCACCGCTCCCCAGACGAAGGTGACGGCTAGTAACGGCCATGGCTCTTTCTCGTAGCGATCCATGAACCATATCAGGAGGGCATAGCCAATGGTGGGCAAGATCGCGACCAGTAGGGAAAGAAGGATTTCCAAGTTTCGTTTCCTCCTCAATCATAGACCTGACGGGTTTCGCGAGACCCGTCAGGTCTACATCCTCTGGCTCCCGTTCTAATCTTCCTGCGCTACCGGATCTTGCGGATCTGGACCCCTCTTCACCTCTTTCCAGGCCGTGAAAAGGTCACCCAACGACTGTCCAAGGTAATTGCGCCGTATCGCCTCGGCGAAAAGCGGCGCGACCGAGAGCACCGTCATGTTGGGCAGCCGTTTCTTGCGGGGCAAGGGCACGGTATTGGTGGTCACGATCTCCTTGATCTCCGAGATGGCTCCCAGCTTGGGGAGCGCGTCGCCGGTAAAGACCCCGTCGGTGCAGGCCACCGAGATTTCTGAGATGCATCGCGCGCGTAATTGCTGTATCGTCTCCAGAACCGAACTGCCGGTGGCGATCTCATCGTCAATGACGATGGCCTTGCGGCATCCCCGCAGATCGCCGATGATCTCCACCTCGACGCGCTCATCGTCGAAGCGCGTCTTGTTGCCCGCCGCCACGGGAAGGTCACCCAGCAACTCAGCAAATTCGGCTGCCTGCTTGGCGTGGCCGATGTCCGGAGCGACGACGACGGTGGAGGCAAGGTCGCGCCCCTTGAAATGGTTGGCGAGGATGGACCTGGGAGTAAGCTCATCGGTGGGGACGCTGAAGAAACCATGCACTTGGGGAGAATGCAGGCTCATCGTGATCACGTGGGTGGCGCCCGCCGTCGCCAGCAAGTCGGCGATGAGCCGCCCGGTGATGGAGATGCGGGGAGCATCCTTCTTGTCCGACCGCCCGTAGGAATAATAGGGAATCACAGCGTGCACCCTTCTCGCCGAGGCACTGCGGGCAATGTCGAGCATCATGAAAAGCTCCAGGAGGTGGTCGCTGACGGCAGGTGGGCTGAAGGACTGGATGATAAAGACCTGTTTTTCGCGCACGCTGCAGCCGAGGTGCACGAACAGGTTATCGTTGCTGAAACGTCGCGTGACGGTGGGCTGTAACTCCACGCCCAGAATGTCGCAAATCTCGCGAGCTAGTTGAGGATGCGCGCTGCCACTAAAGATGCGCAGGTCAGCCCATTGCGCATTCTCACGCTGCCTCACATCCGCGTTCGCTCCCTGAATGGTCATCGTGATCCTCCTCGGACCAAGACCCGACAGGTTTCGCGGAACCAGTCAGGTCTCAAGCTGCTTCGCTTATAGGCTCTCGCCCAGACGCTGAAGAAATGCACCCACCACGGGCTGAGGCGCCCTTCGACGTGTCCGTGGGCGATCTGCCGCATAAAGTCCTCCCGTCCTGAGAAGGCCGGCATCTTGACATAAGCGTGGCCTATCTCGAAAGGCGAGTGCGCGTCGCTCCCTCCGCCACCGGGCAGCCCGCGTTCCGCAGCGAGGCGGCGGGCACGGAGATTGTCCTGTGGAAGTGTCATGCGGGCATTGAACGTCTCCATGGCGTCCACCTGATCCAGGATCGCGTACAGGGTCTGTTGTTTCAGCGGGGAGCGCCGCAGCCGATCCAGGGGATGGGGCAGGTAGACGACCCCTCCTTGTCGGCGGATCGCTCTTATGGTCTCCTCAGGAGACAGGCCAGGGGGAATCTCTTCGTGCAGGAAGAGGCCGATGATCTCTCCTTGTGGGGTTCTGATCTCCTCGCCGATGATGATGATGAAAGGAGCCACTTTCGCCAGCTCCAAGGCTCCGGCGATGGTGTTGTGATCGGTGATCGCCAGGCCATCCAGGCCACGCCGTTGGGCAGCCTGGATGATGACTTCGGGGCGCATCAGGCAATCTGGAGAGCGGTATGTATGTACGTGGAGATCAATTTTGAGCATGGCTGTCTTTCGGCTTCACGTTTTATGAGGAAAATGGCTGCTGACGGACCTGTCCATGTTCCACTACCGTGAATCTGCCTTCCGCGGAGCTTCCCCGAGATCGCCTTGACATAGTTGCCGAAGCTCTGGCATGAAGCCAGCACGGCCAGCCGAGGCCGCTCGCGCAGCTCAGCAAGCCATCTCACGAACTGGCTGCCAGCAATTATAACATGCATTTGGCAGATGTCAAGATTTTGTTTGGGTGCTTTGGGTGTGCGACGGCCCTTCCAGGCCATCGCTTTTTGCTTCTGCCGCAAAATCGCTATAATGCCTTTCGACATTACAATATACCTTGCCATGAGGAGATGAGGATTGCATGAAAGAAGCACGACCGATCTGGCATCATCTGGACAGGGAATCCGTTGTCCAGGCTTTGCAGACCGATCTCAAGAAGGGGCTGAGCGGTGTGGAGGCAGTGCGTCGTCTGCAGGAATACGGCCCCAATAAACTGCGCGAGAAGCCTCGTCCCACCTTCTTGCAGCGGCTCTTCGATCAACTGAATAGTTTCTTGGTTTGGATCCTGATCGCGGCGGCGGCCATCTCCTTCGGCGTCGGCATTAGCGAATATAGCCGCACCGGCGATTGGACCGAGTTCGTGGACGCCATCGCCATCATCGCCATCGTCATCCTGAACGCCATTTTGGGCCTGATCCAGGAAGGGAAAGCAGAGGAGGCCTTGGCCGCCTTGAAAAAGATGGCCGCCCCCAACGCACAGACGATCCGCGACGGGCACCAGAGCGTCATCCCCGCCGCCGACCTGGTGCCGGGCGATCTGGTTGTCCTGGAGACGGGCAACTATGTGCCCGCTGATGTGCGCCTGGTGGAGAGCGTCAACCTGCGCATCGAGGAAGCCTCCCTCACGGGGGAATCGGTGCCGGTGGAAAAGAGAGCGGAGGCCATCGTGGATACCGCTGCCTCTGTGGGCGACCGCATCAACTGCGGCTACCTGGCAACCACCGTAACCTATGGCCGGGGGCGCGGTGTGGTCGTCGCCACCGGCATGGAAACGCAGATCGGGCAGATCGCCGAGTTGATCCAAACCTACGAGGAAGAGGCCACTCCCCTGCAACGCAAGCTCGACCAGTTGGGCCGAATGCTGGGCATTGCCAGCCTGACCATCTGCGGCATCGTCGGCGTCATCGGGATCGTGCGCGACCCCTCCTTCAATCTGCTCCTGCGTCAGGGGCTGGCGAGCTACTTCGCCGGAGGGGGGCGCGACACCCTTCTCGAGATGTTCATGGTGGCCGTCAGCCTGGCCATCGCCGCTGTGCCGGAGGGCTTGCCGGCGGTGGTGACGATCTGCCTGGCCTTAGGTATGCAGGAGATGGTCAAGAGGCACGCCCTGATCCGCCGCATGCCCGCCGTGGAGACGCTCGGCTCGGCGACGGCCATCTGCTCCGATAAAACGGGCACTTTGACCCAGAACAAGATGATGGTCTCTCGTGTTGTCACCTTGGACGAGAGTATTGAGGTCTCCGGGCACGGCTACAATCCGCAAGGCGAGTTCCGTGTTTGTAGAGATGCGATATGTCGCGTCTCTACCGAAACGGGTGGGGACGGCCAGCGTGGCATGGAGATCAGGCCGCAGGAAGAGCCGACGTTGGAGCTTTTGCTGCGGGCGGGGTTGCTCTGCAACGATGCCCGTTTGGAGCAGGGCGAGGAGGGGGGGTGGACGACGGTCGGCGATCCGACCGAAATCGCGCTGGTCGTCCTGGCGGGCAAGGGCGGTCTCTGGGCCGATGAACTGGCGCACACCCATCCCCGCGTGGCGGAGGTGCCCTTCGATAGCGAGCGGAAGCGGATGAGCACCATCCATCGCGTGAGAAACAGCTACGAGGTCTACGTCAAAGGTGCGCCGGACCTGATGTTGGCCCTTTGCGACCGGGTGATAGTGGATGGCCGCATCGTGTCACTGACAGAGGAACTGCGGGAGCGGATCGCGTCGCGCAATGCGCAGATGGCCGCCGACGCGCTGCGTGTGCTGGGCCTGGCTTATCGCCCCCTGGCTGAGCTTCCCCTGGAGGTCAACGCCGCTACCATTGAACAGGAGATGATTTTCCTCGGCCTGGCAGGTATGATTGACCCGCCACGGCGGGAGGTCAAGGAAGCAGTTGCCGTTGCTGAGGAGGCTGGCATCCGTACGATCATGGTCACGGGCGATTACCGAGATACGGGTGCGGCCATCGCCCGTGAATTGCGCATCATGGGCCCTGGCGATCAGGCCATAGCTGGCGCCGAGATGGATCAGTTGAGCGATGAGCAATTAGATACCCTCGTCGAAAAGATCACCGTTTTTGCCCGCGTCAGTCCGCAACACAAGGTGCGCATCGTGGACGCCCTGCGCCGCAAAGGACATATCGTCGCCATGACTGGCGATGGGGTGAACGACGCCCCCGCGCTGAAACGGGCCGACATCGGCGTGGCCATGGGCATCACCGGCACCGACGTCAGCAAAGAGACTGCTGACATGGTCTTGACGGACGATAACTACGCCAGCATCGTCAGCGCGATTGAGCAGGGGCGCGTCGTCTTTTCCAACATCCGCAAATTCGTCTACTATCTGATTTCCTGCAATCTGGGGGAGATCGTGATCCTCTTTGTCTCCATGCTGGCCGGGCTGCCGCTGCCTCTGACAGCCATACAACTGCTGATACTGAATCTGGTCACGGACGGCGCGCCCGCGCTGGCGTTGGGCATGGAAAAAGGCGAGCCGGACATCATGAAGCGCAAGCCGCGCCCGGTGAAGGAGCCGATCATCCACGGCCCGATGATCTGGGGCACGGTAGTGCAGACCTTCGCTATCTCTGGCGCCACCTTGGGGGCTTTTCTGTGGGGTTTGAACCAGTACGGCTGGGAGGGAGCCGGCCTGCGCACAGCGGAGACGATGGCTTTCCTCACTCTCTGCTTTTCGGAGTTGTTACGCGCCTATACCGCCCGTTCGGAAAACTATCCGGTGTTGCGCATCGGCCTGTTCAGCAACCGCTACATGCAATGGGCGGTGCTGACGTCAACACTGATCTTGCTCCTGGTTTGCTACGTGCCCGGCCTGAACACCGTGGTCGGCGTGATCCCGCCCAGGCTTAATCTCTGGCTGGAGATACTCCCCTTTATCTTCCTGCCAGCGGTCGTGGCCGAACTACAAAAGGTGGCTCGACTGGCAGTGGCGCGGTAAGACTATATTACGGGGTAGAAAAAAACGCAGGGGAATCCGACAAATCAAGCGAGGTGTGCTATAGTAATAACTGGAATCCGCCCTGACGTTCTAGGCGATGCCTTATGGGTATCGGAGGATGTCAGGAGGGAGTAGTCGGAAAAGAAGAGGCCGCTTGCTTCGAGCGGCCTCTTTGCATTGCTACCCCTGCATGGTCGCCGGGGAGAGGAGCGAGGCCGAGTCGCGGTCGAGGTAGAGGTGCACATCCGCGTGTCTGCGCAGCACTGAGCCGGGGCACTGTGGAGTGAGTGGCCCCTCCACGGAGCATTTCACCGCTTTGGCCTTGCGCAGGTCAGGGACGACGCAACTGATGGTTTTAGCGCGGAGGATCGCCGGGATGCTCAGCGAGAGGGCCTGTTTGGGCACGGAATCCAGGTTGGGGAAGTGGCCTTCGCCCACCTGCTGCCTGCGACATGCCTCATCCAGGACGACGATGTTGACCAGGTTGGGCGAGTTGAAATCGGCGGGAGGATCGTTGAAGGCCAGGTGGCCATTCTCGCCGATGCCGATGCAGGCGATGTCAATCTCCTCTTCCGCCAGCAGCACGCCGTAGCGTCGGCACTCCGCCCCTGCATCGGGAGCATCCCCCTGCAGGAGATGGACGGCGCCGAAGGGCAGCAGCCCGAAAAGTCGCTCGCGTAAGTAACGGCGGAAACTGGCAGGGTGCTGATCGGACATCGCCAGATACTCGTCCAGGTGAAAGCCGGTCACCTTTATCCAATCCACGCCCTGTGTCTTGACCAGGGCTGCCAGGAACTCGTACTGAGAAGCGCCGGTGGCGAAGATCACCCTGGCGCGCCCCTTTTTGGCAATCGCCTCGCGCAGTCGCCCGGCGACCAGTTCCGCTGCCGCTTTGCCCAGGTCGTTCTTGTCGGCGTAGACCTCGGCCATGATGCTATTGTAGGTGGATCGTTTTTCAGGTGCTTTCAGGTTCATTTCCTTTCCTCAACGTTGTTTTTTCTCGCGCATAAGCGTAGGGTTTCAGGCAGCACTATAGCACATTCTGGGGGATTTGTCGATACTTGTGCACCGGCAACGTGAAGTGGAAGCAACTCCCCTCCCCCTCCTTGCTCTCCACCCAAATGCGCCCGCCATGGGCCTCCACCAGCCCTTTGACGATGGTCAGCCCCAACCCGGTGCCGACTGTATCGCGCGTCTGGGCCGTTTCCACGCGGCTGAACTGGTCAAAGATGTGCGGCAACTGCTCCGGCGGAATGCCGATGCCGGTGTCAGCCACATCCGTTTGCAACATATTCCCGTCAACAGGGTGGCTGCGCACGGAGACGGAGCCGGTATCCGGTGTGTATTTAACGGCGTTACTGAGCAAGTTGATCAGGATTTGCGAGGCTTTTTTCCGGTCGGCATACACCAGCGGCAAGGCCTCCGGCACATCTACCTGGATGGAGATGTGCTTCTGGTCGGCCAGGGGCTGTATGACGCGCAGTGCGTCCTGCACAATATCGCTCATGGCTATTGGCTCCTGCACTACCGTCATACGGCCGGCCTCGATGCGCGAGATGTCCAGCAAATTGTTGACCAGATCGAGAAGCCTTCGCCCGTTATCCTTGATAGTCGTGACCAGTTGCTCTCGCTGCTCTCTTGCCTCGCCGCCAATGCGCAGCAGGTCGCAGTAGCCGAGGATGCTGGTGAGAGGTATACGCATTTCGTGGTTGATGATCGAGTAGAAGAGGGTTTTCTGTTGATCCATCCGCTTTAGCTCTTCGTTGGCCGTCCTCAATTCGGCAGTGCGCTGAGCGATGATCTCTTCCAGGCGGGCCATCTGCGCCTTCGCGCGCTCGACATACAGGCGGAAGGAGTAGCTGGTGGAGAGAATGGGCAAGAGGAAGACACCGACCCCGATCAAGCCCAGGCGGGTGTACCCCAGAGCCAGCCCTCCACCTCCGATGACCATGGCCAGGATATTGATCGGCGCGGCCCAGCGGAAATTCTTGTTCCAGATGTCCAGCGGATTCTGCCCCGTTTGCAGCGCAACAACGCCTACGATCAGCGCGGCATTGGTCAAATCGAGAGCGAGGGAAGCTACAAAGATCGGCAACAGGTTGGAGAGCGAGCTGATCTCCCCGACGGTTCCGCCGCTGAGCTGGTAGACGCCCCCTGCCACGAGTGCCGAGATGCCAAAGACTGACATGTTAAACAGTGCGCGTTGCAGGATGGAGGTCTCGCCACTGGGAGAGGTCTCGCTGCGGATGAGGGTGCTCATGATGGTGGCGGCCAGGCCGCTACTCACTGCGACCAAAGCTCCGCCATGAGGCCCGAAGATGAGCAAACTCGCGAAATAGACAGCAGATGATATGGAAACTGTAGCCCGGCTGCCAGGCAGGAGGTCGGTGCCCATCATTTCCGCGATGATGACGATGGCGACAAAAAGCAGGATGGCTGCCCAGCTTGTCGGCCCTTGCAGGAGGACACGAACATCCCAAAAGATCGTGACCAGCCCGACCACAGATACGGAGGCGATGTAAATCAACAGCTTGCGCGGCATGGAACACACCTACCTTTACGCATTACAGGTTACGCAATGTGCATCGCCTATATTATAGCACACAACCCGCTCCGCCCAAAACAACTGAGGTGGCAGTGCCGCCGTGGAATAGGCGGCGCTGGAATCCACATCGCGCTGAACCCAGTGACGGCTCTTCCAGGCCATCGCCCAAAGCCGGAATGACCTACTCTTGGGGAGGCCCAGTGAAAACGCAAATTGACATCTGCGCATCCCCGTGATACAATATCACACAGTAACAGGAGTTGGCGGTTCTGGACATGATTGCGCTCAAGGGGGCCTGGATGAACCGAAGCAGAACCCTTTCGCTGTTGCTCGCTTTCCTCTGCGCATTTTCAGCCGGACAGTTCTTTTCCTCACGCTCAGGGGGTATCGGTCTACAGGCCCAGAGCGCATCACCAGCGCCGCGCTCCGTGCGTCCCCTCTCTCCCCCTGGCTTCCCTGGGATGTATGGCTACGTGGCCAATCAAGGGGAAGACACCGTCTCTGTGATTGATCTCCTGGCCCGCATGGAGGTCAAGCGCATCGCCGTAGGGCAGGGGCCTCACGAGGTGGCCTTGACGCCGGACGAGCAGTGGGTCGTGGTGACTCACAGCTATACCGATACCATATCCTTCATCAGTACCCTCACCAACGAGGAGATAGCGCAGGTTAAGGTCGGGAACCTGCCGCGCGGCCTGGCTATCGCGCCTGATGGCCTGGCCTACGTGGTCAACACTGGCGATGTCTCCGTCTCCGTGGTGGATACAGGCAGCCGCACGGTGATCACCACCGTCGTTGGCTTTCCCTCCAATGTTTGGGACGTGGCGGTATCGCCCGATGGAGCCTACGCCTATATCACCGCCGATGGCCATTCCGGAACGGTCTACCGTCTCACCTCGGGAACCTGGGAGCTATCCACGCTGCTGACGATGACCTCCGGCTGCGGCGCCGGCCTGGCCGTTTCTCCCGCGGGCAGCTACCTCTACGTCGCCGATCCCTGCCTCAGCCTGGTACGTGTGGTGGACGCCACGAATGGAACAGCGAGCGAGCATCCTCTCAGCCTGGGCCAGGGAGCCTGGGAGGTGGCCTTCAGCCCCGATGGCGCATGGGCTTTTGTGACCAACGATTTCCTGCCGCCCCCTGGCCCCCAGACCCGCGCCCTCTCAGTGCTGGAAACGGGCGGCCCTAGCGAGATATTCACCGTTACCGTCGGGCTGAATCCTATTGACGTAAAGGTGTCCGGAAATGGACGCTTCTTGTACGTCACCAACTGGGGCGACAACACGGTATCCATCGTGGATACAGAGACGTATCAGGTTGCGGCCACGGTGAATGTTGGAGCGAGGCCCTGGGGGATGGCCATCATGGGCAGCCAATGGGGCCTCCTGAAGAGCGATTGGAAGGATCCTCTCCCGGCGGGCTGGACCAGCCACTATAACATTCTCGTGCGCAACAGTTCCCGCCGGACGCTCTCGAACATCCTCGTGCAGGATCAACTGCCGACGGACACCGAGTTCCTGGGGACGATGGACACTGGCGGGGAATACAATCCCGTGACGCACCAGGTTCATTGGCTTCTGGAGAGCCTGGCGCCTAGCGCTGAGGTCCTCTTGCAAGTCCGCTTCCGTGCCCTGTCCTATGTGCGCCATGGGACAACCCTGGTCAACGAGGTTTTCGCCTACAATGGCCAAGGGGCGGTGGGGTACGATGGGGAGGAAACCACTATCGTGACGCTGCCGACCGCCACGCCGTCGCCGACCAACTCGCCAACTCTGACTGCGACGCCCACAGCGACCGTGACGCCTACAGCCACGCCTACGGAGACGGCGACGCCTACGCCCACGGAGAGCGCAACGTCTACGCCCACCGCGACAGCCACGTTCACTCCTTCGCCGACATCGTCCTGGACGCCGACGGCTAGCCCTACGATTACGCCGAGCGAGACGCCCACGGCCACGCCGACGGAGGCCCCCCTCCCAGGGAGCATCCGCGCCATCGCCTGGCGCGATTACGACCAGGATGGCGAGATAGGCCCGGCTGAGCCTTTCATCGCTGGCGTGGCGATCACGGTGGTTGGCTCGAACGGCAGCTTGAGCGGCAGCACCACGGCCAGCGGCGAGGTGACTTTCGCCGATCTTCTCCCCGGCGATTACCTGGTGCAGGCCGCGGATTTGCCGGGATTGGTGCGGACGACGGCTGGCACCAGGGGAGTGGTGCTTGCTGCGGGCGATGCAGTCACCATCGCCTTCGGCTATCGCCTGCCGCCGGTCTATATACCGCTGATCCTGGCTGCAAACTGAACATGACTCTCTCACCGGAACAGGTGTCCAACGCAAAGCTGCAAAGACGCCACGGTTATGAATCTTTTCATGCCTTTGCGTCTTGGCGACTTGGCGTTTTGAGCTTTCGTCCAAGCATGTCGTGGCAGCAGAGTTCGTTGCAAAGCTGCTGAATCTGAACTTTGGAGGTGGCACTTGGGAAATCTACGCTTCGTCCTGGGCAAGGCAAATTGGCTGTGCCTCGCTGTCGGCCTGGTTATCGCGTCTGTCATGGGCTGCAAGAGCGCCCCGAGGATCAGATGGAGTTCCGTGACGCTACAACAACGCCTGGGCTTCGGCGTCAACAAGCGTTATGGGAACGTCACCTCCTTCGATGTCAGGCAGTTGCGCGCCGGCTGGTATTCGGACTGGGACATCTCCGCTGACCCGCCGCGCCCAGCAGGCCTGGAGTATGCGCAACTGGTGAGCGTCGGCCATAGCGGCTCGGTCACCGACCGCCAGGCTCTGATCCAGGCGGTCAAGGCGCAACGGGGCGCCCTGTGGATCATCGGTAACGAGCCGGAGCGGCGCGCTCTGGCGGGCGCTCCCGAGGAGTACAATTACGCCGATCTGACCCCCCGCGAATATGCCGCCCTTTATCAGGAGTACTATCAGCTCATAAAACAGAACGACCGCACGGCCCTGGTCGCCATCGGCGGCGTGGTGCAACCCAGCCCGCTGCGGCTGCGTTGGCTGAGCATGGTGCTGGAGGAGTATAAAACGCTTACAGGCAAAAAGATGCCGGTGGATATCTGGAACATACATGTCCAAATCCTGCGCGAGAAACGCGCCTTCCCCGATTGCCCCGATTGCTGGGGGGCGGACATCCCCAAGGGCATAGAGGACGTCAAAGAAGGGCTGCTTTTGGAGATCAAAGATAACGCCAATTTCAAGATGCTGCAAGATATGGTCTGGGCTTTCCGTCGCTGGATGAAGGAGCAGGGAGAACAGGACAAGCCGTTGATCATCTCGGAGTACGGCGTGCTGATGCCTTCCGAATATCTGGGTGAGACAGCAGAGGAGGGAGATAAAGTCGTCCACAAATTCATGACGGACAGCTTCGACTTTTTCCTTAACACGCGCGACAAAGAGGTAGGCTTTCCGCAGGATGATTACCGGCTGGTGCAAAAGTGGCTCTGGTACAGCCTGAACGAGCCTCCCTTCCACTTTGATGAGGAACGCAAGGTGTGGGTCGGGTTCAATGGTGGTTTATTCGACTGGAAGAACCCCGACTGGCCAGGCACGCTGACGCCATTGGGCAGGGCCTTTGCAGAGTATGCGGCGAGCAAGTAGAAACCACCGATGAACATAGATGAACACAAATCAAAAATATATCTCATCTATGTTAATCAGTATTCAGTGGATGTCGTCTGCTGGAGGTGATCAAAACCGCTGCGCCCTGAATCTTGCCCCGGCGCAGGTTGTCCAGGGCTTCATTGGCCTGCTCCAGTGGGAAGGGTTGTACCTCGGTCCTCACCGGGACTTGCGGAGCGATGGTCAGCAGTTCCTCGCCGTCCTGTCGCGTCAGATTAGCCACGGAGCGGACGACCCGCTCCTCCCAGAGGAGACGATAGGGGAAGGAGGGGACATCGCTCATGTGAATGCCGCCGCAGACTACAATGCCCCCTTTGGCTGTGGCGCGCAGTGCAGCCGGTATGAGCGAGCCGACTGGCGCGAAGATGATCGCTGCGTCCAGTTCCTGCGGCGGCATGTCCGTCGAATCGCCTGCCCAGGCCGCGCCAAGCCGGCGGGCGAACTCCTGGGCGCTCCTGTCACCCGGTCGCGTGAAGGCATAGACCCGCTTTCCCTGGTACGCGGCCACCTGGGTGATAATATGCGCAGCCGCGCCGAAGCCGTAAATCCCCAATCGTTCCCCGCTGGCCGCTGCCATGCGGTAGGAGCGATAGCCGATCAGTCCCGCACATAGGAGGGGGGCCGCTTCCGCATCGCTGTAAGCCTCTGGGATGGGGAAACAATAGCGCTGATCGGCGACCGTGTACTCTGTGTAGCCGCCATCGAGCGTATAGCCGGTGAAGAGAGCATGGTCGCACAGGTTCTCCTGGCCCCTGCGACAGTAACGACACTGGCCGTCGGTGTAGCCCAGCCAGGGCACGCCGATCCGCTGGCCAAGGCGGAAGCGTTCCACGTCGCTGCCAACCTGGACAACCGTGCCCACGATCTCATGTCCGGGGATCAGGGGCAGTTTGGGGTTCGGCAGTTCGCCGTCAACGATGTGCAAATCGGTGCGGCACACGCCGCAGGCATGAACCTGGATCAGTACCTGCTCCGGCCCTGGCTGAGGGATGGGCAGTTCCAGGAGACGCAGCGGCTGGCGTGGTGTTTCTAGGACCATGGCAAGCATTTTGGTTGGGGTCTTCATTTCTCACGACACCCTCGGCACGCGTGCCAGAATCTCCGACACCACCTCGTAGTTGATCGTGCCCAGCCGCCGCGCCACGTCTTCGACGGTGATCTGCTCCGCGCCTTGCTGGCCGATGAGCACCACCTCGTCCCCCTCGCGCACGCCTGGAATGCCGGTGACATCAATCATCGTCTGATCCATGCACACCCGGCCCACGATGGGCGCGCGCTGCCCGCGCACCAGCACCTCTCCCCAATGGCTAGGTCCCCGCCGGAAGCCATCGGCATAGCCTACGGGGATGACAGCGATGCGCGAGGGCGCGGTCGTGCGGTAGGTGCAGCCGTAGCCGATGTAACTGCCTGCCGCAAGCTCCTTCACCTGCGCCACCATCGTCTTAAAGGTCAGCGCTGGTCTGAAATCGGGGGGACACTTCACCTGCGGAGAGGGATCGAGGCCATACATGGCGATCCCCAGTCGCACCATGTTAAAGTGGGTCTCCGGCATCTCCAGGATCGCTGCGCTGTTGGCGGCATGGACATAGGGGATAACGATCCCACAGGCCGCCAGCTCATCTATCACCTGCCGGAAGCGCGACAGTTGCCAGAAGGTGTAGCTCTTGTCCCGGCTGTCGGCCAGAGCGAAATGTGTGAAGATCCCGTCCAGCGCCAGCCCCGGCAGGCCGCTCACCTGCTTGACAAAGTCTGCCGCCTCCTCCGGCAACAGCCCTAATCGCCCCATGCCCGTGTCTACCTTGACATGCACCCGTGCCAGGGAGCGGAGTTCCGTCGCCGCGCGGCTCAAGGCCCTGGCAACATCCAGCGAAAAGAGCGTGGCCATAGCATTGTGCAAGATCATCTCCCGTGCCTGCCAGGGAGGGGTGTAGCCGAGAACCAGGGTCGGAGCGGAGATGCCCGCCTCGCGCAGCGCGATGGCCTCGCCCAGACAGGCCACGCCCAGCATCCGCGCGCCATTGTTGAGTGCGGTGCGCGCCGTCTTGATCGCCCCATGCCCGTAGGCATCCGCCTTGAGCACCGCCATAACCCCCACCTGCGGCCCGACCATCTCGACCACCCGCTGCACGTTATGGGCGATGGCCTCCAGGTCAATCTCCACCCAGGTGGGCCGCCCCAACCTGACCAGGCGCACCTGCTCCCAGGCCGGCCCCTGGCGCACCAGACGATGCGCAACCTCGGCAGGGAAGGCCATCAGTTCCCCCGTGATCTCCTCCATGCGTGTCTCCGCCGAGCCTTTCAGTAGCACCAAATCCCCTGGCTGCAGGCTCCCCCTAAGGCGACGCACAACATCCGCCGCCGTATAGGTCACCGTGATGCGGTCAGCAGGCAGGCCGCTTTCCTGTGCCGCCTCAGCGATCCAACATGCCCTCTCCCCCTTGGTCACCAGCAAATCGGCCACCTGCGCCATCCGACGGCCGGCCAGGCGATGCGCCTCCCTCTCGTAAGAGCCAAGCTCCAGCATATCGCCCAGGACAGCGATGCGGCGCGTGGCAGGCAGCGCGGCCAACGTGTCTAGCGCGGCCAGCATCGCTGCCGGGCTGGCATTGTAGGTATCGTCCAGGAGCAGGCTGCCATTTTCCCCCTGCAACGGATTCAACCGCCCCGGCAGAGGGCGCAAGTTCGCCAGGGCAGCGGCAGCCTCGGCCAAAGGCACGCCACACGCCAGGCCCACGGCCATAGCCGCCAGCGCCACGTAAACATGGTGTCTGCCCAGAAGGCCCAGCCGCACGGTACAACTCTCCTCCTCTCTCCACCCACCGTGGCCGCAGGCTTCACGCCTGCGCCTTACCCGCACGGTAAAGGTCGAGCCTTCCCGGTCAAGGAGGATGTTTTCGGCATACACATCGGCGTCCCCCTCCAGGCCGTAGTAAATGGCCTGTGCGCGCGTTCGTCCAGCCATAGCCCGCACGCGCGGATCATCTCCATTGAGGATGACGTATCCATCGTGGGGCAGGGCCTCGGCCAGCTTCCCCTTCTCCTGGGCGATATTGTCCAGGGAACCCAGCGTCTCCAGGTGCGCCTCGCTCACCTGCGTGACCAGGCCGATGCGCGGACGGGTGATCTGCGCCAGCTCTCGGATTTCGTCGAAATGGTCACAGGCGATCTCCAGGACAGCTTTCTCGTGCGAAGGAAGCAGCGCGCCCAGGGAGATCGGTAGGCCGTAGCGGTCGTTAAAGCTGCCGTAGTTTTTGAAAACCTGGTAACAGGTCGCTAACACCGCAGCCACAGCCTCTTTGGTAGTCGTCTTGCCTGTGCTGCCGGTGATGGCGATCACATCGGTATCGTATTTGCGCAGGATGTAGCGCGCCCAGTCGGTGAGCGCCTCGCACACGTCGCCCACGACGATGCAGGTCACCTGATGCTGCGCCAGGTCGGGCGGCCTCTCGCAGAGCACGCCGGCTGCCCCCTTGCGACAGGCATCCAAAATGTAATCGTGGCCATCGGCCCTGGCCGTTTTCACCGCCAGGAAAAGCTCCCCTGGCCTAGTAATGCGAGAATCATAGGCGAAAGCGGCGAACTCCCGGGCGAAAGCCAGCCCATGTACCGTCCCCCCCGTCGCCAGCAGCAAATCATCTAGATGAATCATCTTAGCCTTTGATTTTCAGCTATCTGTTATCGAACCGACAGAAGTTCTCCACAGCGTACATCAATGCGCGCAGGTTCTCGAAGGGGGTATGGTCGTTCAGGCTGCCCGCGGTATCCACCACCACTCCTCCATCGTGCCCCACCTTGCGGAAATCCTCCTTGACCCGAGCGACGATCTCTTGCGGCGTACCATTTCGCACCAGGAACGGCGGGATGTGGCCATAGATGACCGTGCGCGGCATCATCTGGCGGATGTAGGCGATGTCCATCGCTGGGCCCAGGTTCACCTGGTTTATCCCTAGTTGGTTCAGGTATCCCAGGAGATGCGTCATGTTGCCATCGGAATGCAAGAAGCGATAAGCTCCTGCATCGGGACAGAACTCTCGGTACCACGCCTCGAAGATGGGATACTCGAACTCCGCAAAGAGAGCAGGGCTGAGAAGCGCAGAATCGTCGTCATAGATGGCCACGCCCCGCATCGGCAGCCCCGTGATCCGCCTCATCTGCTTCATGAAACGCATCCCCACCTCCTGGATGCAGCGGTACAACTCCTTCATGAGATCGGGGTAGTCGTGGAGGAGGTAGAGGAAGCGCGTCGTGCCGCAGAGCATGGCCGACATGGTCGCCGGGCCATGGAAGGCAGAACCCATCGCCACCCTCACGCCGTATTCCTCGTGGAGCTGCTCTCTCCACTCTAGCCAGCGCGGCGTAATCCCCAGCTTGGTCACATCTGCATTCTCCATGCGCCGTATGAGCGGCAAGATGTCATCCTCCGACTCGATCACTGGCGCAATCCAGGGAGGCGTGTGCGGCGGATAGATGACGCGGCCTCCGAAAAGGGAGGAATAGATCACTGAGCCAGCGTTTATCGCCGGGTTGATAGTCAGGCCAACCTCCTTTTCCAGGACCTTTGAGACCTCTAGGCGCGTCTTTTGTTGATATTCAAAGTTGTTATAGAAGCGCGGATGATCCGTCACTCCGGCGATGGATTTGATCAAATCCTCGCCGATCCCCATGCTCAGGCGAAGGCGCGGCTTGTTCGTGGTAAACTCGGCGGAGCAGAGCCTGTTCTCTTCCCAGAATCTCTTGGCGTCAATCTCGATCTTCATTCTCCCCTCTCTGAGGTATCTGTACCACTCGTAATATTTTACACCCATACTCTTAAATTGTTAAGATGCGCCTCCAGCGCCGCCTGTTCTACGGCGACGCTATATCCAGTTTGTACTGCAACCGCTTGGTGTATACAATAGAGCAGGATACTCACAACGCGATATAAGGAGGACGCTATGACTCAAGACCTATGGCCTGTCGCTTTGAAAGCGCTGCAAGCCCTCGGCGCCCATTATGGGCCAGCGATGGATCAGGCCGCGGCCGCGGCTGGTCTCAAAACCACCGAATGGCGCGGCTGGTTGCTGGCGGCTCTGACTTTCGCGCCGGAGCCGATTTCTGCGGAACGGTTGCGGCTCCGTACTCCCTATGCGGCTACGCAAGCCTTCGAGGAGCGCTTGGCGAACGCTGCGCGCCAGGGCTGGCTTACGCCGATCAGGGGGGACGAATATCGCCTGACCGAGGCAGGATGGTACGCTGCACAGCGGATCGTCGAGGCTGCCTACGCCGCGATGGCCTCCTTGCAACCGCTGCCGCCAGCAGACCTGGCCCGCCTGATCGCGCATCTTTATCGCCTCGTGGAGGCCAGCCTTGCTGCACCGCAGCCGCCGGGCAAATGGTGTATCGCCCACAGCCGCCGCATAGCTCGAGGGGACGAAGCGTCGCCGGCCGAGCGGATTGACCAGTACCTGAGCGACCTGGGTGCCTATCGCGACGATGCACATCTGGCGGCTTGGCAACCTTACGGCCTCAGCGGCCAAGCCTGGGAAGCCCTGACCTGTTTGTGGCGTGGCGAGGCCAACTCCCTGGATGAGCTGTGCCTCAAACTGCAAAGGCGCGGACACTCGCGGGAGACCTACGCCGAGGCTCTCCAGGATTTGGTCAAGCGCGGGCTGGTCGCGGAAAAGGCGGGGACGTATCGCCTGACGGAGCAGGGTAAGATGCTCCGTCAAGAGGCCGAGGAGGCGACGGATCGTTATTTCTATGCTCCCTGGGCTGGCCTGAGCGAAGGGGAAATGCATGAGCTGCGCGATCTGCTCACGCGGCTGGCGGAGGGCTTGCGCCGGCCAGAGCCTTAGCAATACCTGGAACAGTCCATCCGCTTGACCTCGCGCGATGGATCAGCTAGTGAGAAAGGGATTTGGGACGAGGCTCAATGAGGATTCAAATTGACTCGCATACCCTGGAACGCGCTGAAGAACGCGGCGCAAACGAGGAAGAAATCGAGGATGTAATCATTAGTGGATTTCCCATTCCAGCAAAGCATGGCCGTATGGGAAAAGCCAAAGTCTACGATTTCAAGCAGAAGCGGTACAACCGGTATCACGAGCAAAAGAGAGTGGAAGTGATCTACACCATAGAGAAGGATGTTATCGTAACGGTGACGGTGTATGTCTTTTACGGAAAGTGGGAGAAAGAAAATGCAAATACTATATAATGCCAAAACCGACCTGCTTTACCTTCGCCTGGATGTCCGAAAGCAAGCGGTCATCAACAAGCGACTCTCCGAAGATATTGTATTGGACATTGGTGAGAACGATAGAATCGTGGGCATCGAGATACTTGATGCTTCCAGACACCTCGATTTGCAGAGCCTATTGCCTGTGAAATATGGAGTATTGTCTGAGACGGTGTAAAAGGGTTCGCATCGGGGAAGAGAGGACAATCCATGAAAAAAGGGATCAACATCTGGGCTTACGGCGACAAACTCCTGGAGCATTGCCTGCGCGAGGCCAGGAAGGTCGGATTTGAGGGGATTGAGCTTTCCTACTCCCTGACGGAAGCGATCGGGCCGCAGGCGACGCCCGCCGAGATGAAAGCCATCGCCCGCCAGGCGACGGAGATCGGGATCGAGATTTGCAGCGTGGCCGCGGGGATAGGCTGGAAGTTCAACATGGTCTCCGAGGACGCCGCAGAGCGGGCGCAGGCCAAGGCTCACCTCCTCAAGGCATTGGAGGTGGCCACAGACTTGGGTGCGCAAAACGTCCTGGTCATCCCCGGCTTCCTGGGGCCGTTCCAGGCCGGCGCGCCTGTGGTCGCCGATTACGAGGTTGCTTACGCCCGCGCCATGGAGACCTTGCGGGGTGTGGCTCCTCGCGCCGAAGAGTTGGGCGTCAACATGGCCATCGAGAATGTCTGGAACAAGCTGCTGGGGTCGCCGCTGGAGATGCGTGCCTTTATTGACGGCATAGGCAGCCCCCGCGCCCGTGCCTACTTTGACGTGGGCAACGTCATGCGCACCGGCTACCCGGAACACTGGATTCGTGTCCTCGGCAAGCGCATCGCCTGCGTGCACTTCAAAGACTACAAGGTCAATGTGGGCACGCTCGATGGCTTTGTCGAGCTATTGCAGGGGGACGTAGACTACAAAGCGGTCATGGCTGCCCTGCGTGCCATCGGCTACACCGGCTACGCCATAGCGGAGGTATTTCCCACCAAGATGGCCCCGGAAGCCGTCCCTCTCCGCGCCAAGCAAGCGATGGACATCATTTTCCAAATGTAAACTATCAACCCAGGTAGGAACCACAGATGAACTCAGATAAGAATAAGACATCATTTATCTGTGTTAATCTGTGGTTTCACATCTAGAAAGAAAGGAGCTTCCCTATCTATGGCAACGCAGCCCATCGAAGTCAGACAGGAGGTGTTTGACCAGTACAAGGCATTGCAGCCGGTCTTCCCGCACTGGGAAAAGCTCAAGGACCTGATCGGCCAGTGCATTGACCTGACGCTCAACCTGCGGCAGTCCGGCCACCCCGGCGGCGCGCGCTCCAAGATGCACGCGCTGGTCGTGACGCTCCTCAGCGGCATCATGCGCTGGGACATTCGCCACCCAGAAAAGCCCTTCGGCGACCGCTTCATCCTTGTCGCCGGGCATACCGTACCGCTCGTCTATGCCACACTGGCCGTCTTTAACGAGGCCATGCGCCTCAAGTACCAGCAAACAAGCGACCCCAAGTATCTCGTCCCGCCGCAGCATGCGCTCTATTGGCAGGACCTCCTCGGCTTCCGACGGCGAGGAGGGCTGCCCGGCCACGCCGAGTACGGCGGCAAGACGCTCATGCTCAAGTTCAACACCGGCCCCTCTGGCCATGGGTCGCCTGCGGCAGCAGGTGAGGCGCTGGCCCTCAAACGGGCGGGTGCGGGAAGCGTGCGCGTCTTCGCCCTGGAAGGGGATGGCGGCCTGACGCCCGGCGGCGCACATGAGACGAAGAATTCTGCCTGGGGCCTCGGCCTGGATAACCTCTACTATATCATAGACTGGAACGACTTCGGCATAGATGACCACCCCATCAGCCGTGTGGTGCATGGCACGCCGCAGGATTGGTTCGCTCCCTATGGCTGGCGCGTCCTCAACGCCTGGCACGGCAACGACTGGGGGCCGGTGACCAGCGCCCTCCTGGAGATGGTCTATGGCTGCAACGCGGAGGGAGTGCCCAGCGTGACCTGGTTGCAAACGCGCAAGGGGTGCGGCTATTACAAGTACGACTGGAGGTCTCATGGCGCGCCGCATCCCATGAACGATCCCCTCTTCTGGAAGACGAAGGAGGATTTCGCCCGCGAGTACGGCGTCGAGTTCGAGGGCTTTGAGAAACCGGCGCCGGCGACCTACGAGGAGCAGCGCGCGCAGACGGCGGCCAACCTGGAAAAGGTGATGGAGGTGCTGAGGAAGGATCAGGCTTTGCTGGACTATCTGGCCGACAGGCTAGTCGCTCTCGGCGAACAGGTGCCCAGCGAAGTGCCGGGCCTTAAGCTCGACCTCTCCCGCAACCCGATCCACGGCCCGCATCTGTATGATTATGAGCATTATCCATCAGAATTATTCATTAAACCGGGGGCGAGGGCGGCCAACCGAGAAGCGCTGAGCAAGTGGG
>CAYPON010000014.1:0-25559 GCA_964412315.1 uncultured Anaerolineae bacterium
TGGGCATTTTTCTTCACAAATTCCTTTCAGGCACCGTAGCGGCAGATAAGGTGGGACTGTCGATAAGTAGCCCCCCTCCTCTTCTTCCGTCACAGCAGCCCTAGCTTGGCCCGCACCACGCTCCGCACTTGCCCAGCAATTTGGCAGACCTTTTCAGCCGTTTGCTGGTTGGTCTGCACGCCCGGATAACGAGCAGCGATGGCAAAGGGGCTTAGGTAAGCTAACAGGGACCTCATAGCCTCCAATTCTGGGAACTGACCTCTGCTCAGGTTGAGCAATACTACAAGGTCATGAGTTTTCTCGAAAGGGAAGCTCTGCTCTTCCAAGAAAGCCTTCAGGTACTTCTCGGCGCACTGCTGGGCGAGAAAGCAGACGACATTCCACACCGGATCATCTGCCTGCTGCTCTCGTTGCGCCACCTTCCAATCACCTTCTGCTCTCTCAAGCCACTCACCCGTCGCTTGTTTCATGCAGTACCGCCCCCTTTTCTATTAGTTGGGTGGCGAAGACCGCCCCCTCATTCAAATACGCCTCCAAACGAGAGGGCGTCATGACAAGAATATCGAGCGGGAATGGGTGTTCAATGGCCGCCGAGATAAGCCCAGCCATATGCATGGGGTTTTCATCTGTTTCCATCACCACTAGCAAATCTACATCGCTATCCTTCGTGGGTGCGCCATACGCATAGGAGCCAAATAGGATCACCTTCTGGGGATGAAAGCGAGCGACGATTTGCTGGACAACCCTGTGAATGCCCTTTAAGGTTACGTCTGTTTTGACCTCATCCATTGCATCCAACCTCTAGCGGATACGGGTTTGTTCAAATTCGGCAGCGTATAGAAGAGCCTCACGGATATCCTCGTGTTCCAAGTCAGGAAAAGCTTTGAGAATCTCTTCTTCGGTCATGCCATCGGCAATCATACCCACAACCGTCGCTACCGGTATGCGCAGGCCGCGAATGCAAGGCACACCACCCATTTGGTTGGGGTTGACTGTGATTCGTGTAAAGTTCATATCGCTCCCCTCATATAAGACTCACGATCCAAAGACACCACCCTCACCACCTCATTCCCCTGAAAATCAATCACCTTGCCCGCGATCCGCTTGTGTTTGCCCGCTTAAAAGGGGAAGGAGATGGTACCCCTTCTCAGGCTCATCTCGGCTGTGTGCATGTCACAATGAGAACCTATGGTCCCATTATACAACCGATGCGCCAACTCGACAAGACAAAAAGAGGCCCCTCACAGATATGAGGGGCCTCTTTGCGCTACGGAAGCGACGGGATTCGAACCCGCGATCTCAGCCTTGACAGGGCTGCATGTTCGGCCGCTACACCACGCCTCCAGGCTTGGCGCTATATTATCATGGAATCGCTTTTTAGTCAAATAGGATTCGGTTGCGAATAAAGACCTTCTTACCATCGGTATAGACGATAAACCAGGCTTTGGCCAGGAATTGGAACTCTGTGCGCAGGCCGCTGCGCTGGTGATGAGTCTGGTCGGGCTTGGCGTGCGGGTCATCGTCGTGGTGGAGGTACTGGTTGGAGGAAAGGTGGGTGTACCAGTCGAAGTGGCCATTGCCGTGGGAGTGAGCGTCAATGCAGCAGTCGGGGTATCAGCCGGCGTCGGCGTGTCAGTAGCCGCCGGGGCCGGCGTGACTGTCTCACCAGGTGATAGCGATGGCGTAGCGTTTTCCGCGCTTGTGCCGAACAAGCGCACGATGAGAGATTGGGGAATGCTGGCCCATCCCTGCTGGTAGCTCCACCAGGCGGCCACTCCCAGAACCAAGATGAAAAACAAGGCTCCGATCCAGGCGGGGAACCGCTTGGCCTCCAGCGGTTCGGCGAGTGCCGTCGGCATATAGGGCGTCGCGGCCTCGCCCGCCTCCTCTTTGTACTTTTGGATGATCTCTTCAGGATTCAGGCCTAGCAGAACAGCATAGTTACGCAAGAACCCTTTGACAAAGACGGGAGCGGGAAGCTGATCGTAAGCTCCCTGCTCCAAAGCCTCCAGGATTTTGCAGCGGATCCTGGTGATTTCCTCGACTTGCGCCAGGGAGAGGCCCTTCGCCTCCCGCGTTTGGTGCAACAAGTCTCCAAGTTGCCCCATGCAACCGACTCCTTCGCACAGCATCACGGCAGTTCATTATGCGCTGCGTGCACAACAAAGGCGGGCGAACTGCGCCCGTCTGTCTTGAGCCAGACTATATACCCTGTTTGGGGAAATGTCAAACTACAATTTTCTCAGAACACACTGGGCGATGCCGTCGCCAGGATAGACGGCGATACGATAGCTTTTCATCTTGCTCCTTTCCAAATCGGCGAGTTTCCGGTGGTCTCCCCGTCAAGTGTTGCCTAAGTGTCCCGGCCAGTTTTCACCGCTGAGACCGCAGAGAACGCCGAGTTCTCCATTATCTTCTCTGCGGCCTCTGCGTGCTCTGCGGTAAGACCGGGGCAGCAACACTCAAAAGGGAGACTACCGAGTTTCCACGCTGTTGCATAAGATACCTCGCGCGATGCGACGTGTCAACCGGCTTTGACTTGAGATCAGAAACGATGTAAAATCCGCCAAATTGGAGATACCTCCGCCGTTCAGCTCAGTCGCAACCTTCACTGTCGCGTGGTGTTCAGGCATAAAGCGAGAAGTGCAGAGCCGTCCGATAGGCGCTAGGGAGGGAGGGCAATATGAAGATCGTCGTGGATGCCATGGGCAGCGATCATGCCCCACAGCCAGATGTGGCCGGCGCGGTTCAGGCAGCCAAAGGGACCAGCGTGGAAATCGTGCTGGTCGGCCCAGAGGAGATTGTAAGAGGAGAACTGGCCAAGCACGATGCGGCGGGCGCTTCTATTTCTGTGGTGCACGCTCCCGAGGTGGTCCAGATGGAGGAGCATACTATGGCCGTCAAGAGCAAGAAGGACTCTTCGATGGTCGTGGGGATGAAGATGGTGCGCCATGGCGAGGCAGATGCCTTCGTCTCCGCTGGCAATTCGGGTGCGGTGATGGCTGCTGCGCTCTTTCACCTGGGACGACTCAAGGGGGTCATTCGGCCGGCCATCTCGGCGGTCTATCCCACCGTGCGGGGGCATTGCGTCCTGCTGGACGTGGGCGCGAACGCCGATGCCAAGCCGGAGTATCTCTACCAGTTCGCGCTGATGGGACACGTCTATGCCGAGCGCATTTTGGGGATTTCCAAGCCGCGACTGGGCATCCTCTCCAATGGCGAAGAGGAGGGCAAGGGAAGCATGTTGGTGCGTGAGACCTATGCCCTGCTCAAGAAGAGCCAATTCAATTTTATCGGCAACGTCGAGGGGAAAGATATCCCGCTCGGCCTGGCCGATGTGGTCGTTACCGATGGCTTTACGGGCAACGTGGCCGCCAAGCTATCCGAAGGTCTGATGATGGCCCTGGCCAAGATGATCAAAGCCGAATTGACCAAAGGATGGCTGCCCAAGTTGGGGGCGCTCTTGTTGCTGCCCGGCTTGATCGTCAGCCTGCCGGGCGCCTTGCTGCTCCTGCCCAGCCTGCGCAGCTTTGTCAGGCGGCTGAACCCTGATGAGGTCGGTGGGGCGCCTCTCTTGGGCGTGCGTGGCCCGGTCATCATCGGGCATGGTCGCTCGAATGCCAAAGCGATCAAGAACGCGATCCGTGTTGCCGTGCAGACGGTGCAAGGGGATATGGTGGGGGCGATCAGGGCGGGCCTGAGCGAAATGGGAGGCACTTTTGCCGCGGAAGAGGGCGAGGATGCTGAATTGAAGTGAGTCAGCGCCAAGTCGCAAGGGGCCTCGGAATGAATCATAATGGCTTGGCGTTTTCATCCAGACATAGCGGGTTCGCAGCGACTGTCGAACAGGATAAGGAGATATGATCTTGGGCCTCAAAACTGCTACAACGAGTCAAGAGCTTTGTCGCCACGATGGCGACCATCGCGTGGTCGTCACCGGCCTGGGGGCGATCACCCCTCTCGGCCTCACCGCCGAGGAAACCTGGCAAGGATTGATCGCCGGCCGTTCCGGCATCAACGTCGTGACCTCCTTCGACCCCTCCCCCTATACCACGCACCTCGTAGGCGAGGTAAAAGGCTTTGACCCTGAGAAGTACATGGATCGTCGCGAGGCTCGCCGCCTGGCCCGTTTCAGCCAGTTCGCCGTGGCCGCGGCGCGCATGGCCTTGCAGGACGCCGCTCTGACCATTGACGAGTCAAACAGAGACAGGGTCGGCGTTTTGCTGGGCAACGCTGCGGGCAGCATCCCTGACCTTCAGGACGGGGTGCGCAAGGTCGTAGAGGGACAGGCGCGGCGCTTATCCCCCCTCTTTATGGTCACCTTTATCCCCAACATGGCCGCTTTTCACATCAGTGCTATGCTTGGCCCGCGGGGATACAGTTCCACCGTTAGCACGGCCTGCGCAGCGGGCACTCAGGCCGTCGGTGAGGCTGCCGCCGTCATCCGCCGGGGTCAGGCTGATATGATGATCGCTGGCGGGTCTGACGCCGGTATCTGTGAGACTGGATTGGCGGGCTTTGTCGTCATGCGCGCCATGTCCACCTATGAGGGGGACCCGGCGAGGGCGCTTCGTCCCTTCGACCGGGATCGAGATGGCTTCCTGGCAGCAGAGGGAAGCGCGATCCTGATCCTGGAAAGTCTGGAACATGCCCTGCGCAGAGGAGCACGCATCTATGCCGAGGTGAGCGGCCACGGCGTGACCTGCGATGCCTATCATGTGGCTGCGCCCGATCCGACAGGTAATGGCTTGGTCAGGGCGATGCGCATGGCCCTGGAGGATGCGAACCTGGAGCCAGAGAGCGTTGATTACATCAATGCTCATGGTTCGGCCACGCCCCTCAACGATGTGATGGAAACGATCGCTATCAAAGAGGTTTTTGGGGAGAGGGCTTATCGCATCCCGATCAACTCCACCAAGTCCATGATTGGCCATGCTATGGGCGCCGCGGGTGCTATCGAGGCCATGGTCTGCGTGCTGACCATTCGCGATAATATCATCCATCCCACGATCAACCTGGAAAATCCTGACCCACAGTGCGACCTCGACTATGTGCCCCTGGTCGCGCGCCAGGCCAAAGTTGATGTGGCGATGTCCAACTCGAACGGGCTGGGCGGGCAGAATGCCAGCTTGATCATCAAACGGTTTACGACCTTGCCCAAGAGGTAGGAGATGAGGATAGCAACCGATATGAAACTGGTGGACCAGGGAAAGCGGTTCGGTAAGATCGCCAGCCTGGTAGGGCTGGGCATCCTGATCGCTGGACTGGTTATCTCTTTTCGCACCACGATGATCTGGCTGGCCTATGGTTGTCTGATCGTTGGTTTCATCCTGTCGAACATCGGCATCTATCTGGCCAACCGGTGGGTGCGCGAGCCGCGAGCGGATCAGACTTTGGGCAAGGTGCTAAAGGGGTTCGATAACCAATACGCTTTGTACAATTATTATTTGCCTGCCCAGCACGTGCTCTTGACTCCTGCGGGCGTCGTCGTCTTTGTGGTCAAGCCGCAAAACGGAGAGATTCGCTGTGAGGTAGATCGCTGGCGACATAAACTCACCGTCGGGCGCATCTTGCGTTTTCTCACCGAGGAGGGGCTGGGTAACCCCACCCAGGAGGCGCGACAGGAAACCGCGGCTTTGCAAAAGCTCATCGAAAAAAACGTGCCGGGCGAGAATGTCCCGCTTTCTGCCTTCATTGTGTTCACTTGCCCGGATGAAAAGCTGAGACTGGAGGCGGTGAACCCCGCCATACCTGTCTTGCGTTTGCGAGACCTCAAAGAACGTGTGCGCAAATTGGGCAAGGGCAAATCAATGCCCGCGGAGACCCACCAGAAACTGGCCGAAGCCTTCGATGCATTGGTTCCAGCGTAGTTGGCAGAAGGTATCCACCGCTATTCTTTCCGCCCACTGGGCACCCTTGTGCGCGATCTTGTTTGGCGCCTTCACTCTGCGCATTCATCTCCTGGGAGCGCAAAACCTCTGGTGGGATGAGGCCCTGGCGGTCTGGGCAGTGCGCAAAGGGCTTATCTCCATGACCCTCTGGACAGCGGGCGATGTCCACCCTCCTCTCTTCTTTTGGCTGCTCTATGGGATGACGCGCCTGGCCGGACAGACGGAATTCGCGGCGCGTTTCGTTTCCCTGGCCTGTGGCTTGCTGACTATCCCGTTGGCCTATCAACTGGGGCGCAAGTTGGTGAATCACCAGGTTGGCCTGACGGCGGCCCTCCTTCTGGCCGCAGCGCGCTTCCATGTCTGGTGGTCTCAGGAGGCCCGGATGTACATCTTGGCGGGGCTTGGCGGGGCGGCCTCTCTCTACTTCCTAGTCTCCTGGTGGAGACAAGAGCAACAGGCGGAAGGCGAAGCGTGGAAGATGCTGGGGCCGTATGTTCTGGCGAGCGTTGCCGCCCTGTACACCCTTTATCTGTCAGCGCTGGTGCTCCTGGTGGAGAATGCCTTTGTCCTGATCGCCAGCCTGGGCCGGAGTTGGCCCATTCGTTGGCGACTGTGGCGGCGGTGGATAGTAGCGCAGGGAATCACGCTACTGGCTTTCCTCCCCTGGCTGGCGCTCGCGCTGCCTCGTATGCATACCTGGTCCACTGCCACACCTTTCCGTTTCCTCTCCTTCTTGCGCCTTTATGGGACGGCGTTATCCCTGGGAATCTCTACATATATCGAACGGTACACCTGGCTTGTGCTTCCTTTTATGGTTATCTGCCTGGCAGGCCTGGCGCTCGGCCTGCAGCAGAAAAGCGGTGAGCATACCGCTTTCCCTGCGTGGCAAACGGCCCTTCTCCTGCTCCTCTGTCTGACCTTGCCGCCCATCGCTGTGTATTTCCTGACCATGCCCAGGGGCTTGTTCTACTCCCCACACATCGAGGCGCGCTATCTTTTGCCCCTCGCCCTCTCCTTTTACCTTCTGCTGGCCTGGAGCCTCTGGCTTCTCTGGCGACGAATACGACTTATCGGGCTGTTGAGCCTTCTCTTCGTGGCGGCTACATTCGGTTGGAGCCTGCCCCAGCATTATCAGGGACGCTATCTACGCGACGAGCTGCAAAGCTTGGTGCGTGTGATCGCGGCTTATGCAGCGGAGGGAGATGCTGTCTGCGTGGTCTCCGGCAGCCGTTACCCGGTCTTTGACTATTATTACAACGATCCGTTGCGCCCAGGGCCGAGGCCGCCCGTCTACTATTTGCCCACGGGCGTGGAAACCTTCACAGCGGATAACGTAGAGTCCCAACTGGCCCCATTGGCCACCTCCCACCCTCGTCTGTGGCTGGCCCTGGTAGAAGCCCAGATGCAAGATGCGGAGGGTAGAGCCAAAGCCTGGTTCGATAAGGGATTCCGCACCTTGCTTGGCTATCGCTTCCGCCACAATCAACTCTATCTCTATGCGGCAAGCGCACAGCCGCCACAAGTCTCCAAAGCAAACCTCTCTCCAGACCATCGTTTGGGATGGGACTTATCCCCTCTGGGGACGTTGCTGGGCTACGATCTGCCAGCCAAAGAATATCGCCCCGACGATACGGTGCACCTGGCGCTCTATTGGGAAAACCCCAGGGAAGCGAGGGCCGTTGTAGAACTGCGCGATAGGCGGGGAAATATCCTGGAAAGCCGCGAAGTCTCCCTTCCTTCTGCCGCGGGTGTGGTGGTTCGCCAGCAGTTCGACTTTCCGATCCACTCGCGCACGCCGCCAGGGCGCTATCATTTCCGCGTCAAAGCGGCGGATGGCGGAAGTGCTGCGGCGGAGCGAGAGTTCGGCGAACTCATCATCAGTGGGACGCTCCCCCTGCCTAAGATCGGGCGGATAGAGCATCGGCTGTCTATGGATTTGGGCCACCTGGCCCTCCTGGAGGGCTACGCTTTGCGAGTGCAAGGCCAGCGGGGCAAGGTGGCGTCCCTGCGGCCTGGAGATACCCTGTATTTAACTCTCTACTGGCGGGGCCTGCGCAAGATCGAGGAACGTTACACTGTGTTTACGCATCTGGTGGGACAGGCGTATAATCCAGTCACGGGCGGCCCCGTCTGGGCGCAGCACGATGGAGAGCCGCTGGAGGGTGGTTTGCCAACGACGCAATGGTTCGTGGGCCAGCTCCTGGCCGACGAACATCGCTTAAAGATAGATCCCAAGGCTCCTGCAGGGGAGTATGAAATCGAGGTGGGGCTTTACAACCTGCCTACCCAGGCACGCCTGCCGGTCTGGGATGCGGCTGGCCGCCCGGCTGGAGATAGAATCGTGCTGGGCAGGTGGCGCGTGGAGGCGGGTCGTTAATTCCCTGTAGCCGCGGGCTTGTGGAGATGTTTGCGGTGGTGTGGCGACGATTTGTCAGCACCAAGCAGTTTGAGGAATTACAGCGCTTTGGCGCTCGCTATCTCGTCCCTTTGCTGGGAGGATACAGCCCTTTTCCGTTGGGGGTTGTTTTCGTGCTCACCATGCGCTGCAACATGCGCTGCGAGACGTGCGTGCAATCGGAGTTGCGCCAGGGGTACGTCTATAGCCCTGAACAGGAGCTGTCTTTACCGGAACTGAAGGCCACACTGGATGACATTAGACACTCCTTTCTCATCAAACCAATGATCCATGTGAGCGGAGGAGAGCCGTTTCTGCACCGAGGCGCCATAGACTTTATCGCCTATGCTAAAGAGCAGGGCTTTCGCTGTTCCTTGACCACGAATGGGTTTCTCTTGGAAGGCAAAGCCAAAGAGTTGGTTGATTTGGGCCTGGATCGCATCAACGTGTCGCTGGATGGCCCCCGCACCGTACACGATGAAATCAGGAATACCCCCGGCGCGTTCGACCATGCCCTCGCCGGCATCCAGGCTTTGGAACGTTGCAAAAGGGACGAGGGAGCCAGGATGCCTCGCATCAGCATAAACTCGGTAATCACCAGAATGAGCCAGCCGTATATGTCCGAGATGGTAGAGATCGCCCATCAGGCTGGCGCGCAGGGCCTCTCTTTCCAGCATCTCAAGTTCGCCGATGACGAACCAGAGGACGTGCACCGCTTGGATGTGGAGAAACTCTTGGCCGATATGCCCCGCCTGGCCCGCCAGGCTGGCTCTCGCTTGGCTCTCACCTTTTTCCCACCTCTGAATCCCCGGCAGGCGCGCGACTATTACCTCAAGCCAGTGGCTGAGTTGGGGGGATATTGCCTCATGCCCTGGTTTGTCATGCGTATACGCCTGGGAGGGGAGATTTCCCCGTGCAGTGGCTACGTGGTGGATAACGTGCGTACCAAGCGGGTTTCGCTGCGGCAGGTGTGGAACAGCCCCCGCTATCGAGAGTTTCGCGCGAGTTTGGCCCGCCAGAGAATTTACCCCACCTGCGGCCGTTGCTGCCATAGACGATATCCTTGAAATCACGCCTATCTAGGAGGCCACTATACATGCGACTTGGTAATAGAACCATGACAACCGCCTTGATCGTTTTGCTGGTCGCTGGCTTGGGCCTTGCCTGCGATGGCGCGTCAGAGAATGCCACCCGGTCGGCGGTATCCAGGCCACCGTCGCCGAGCGCCACAGCAGCATCCACAGCCACGCCTACGCAACGCCCAGGCGTGACCTTGCCGCCGGAAAGCCGTGTGCTGCACGAGGTCCGCGCTGACTTGAACGGGGATGGGCTTGAGGAGCGAGCGGTGGCCTTCCGTCAGGCCTCCGGCGATGGATTGGCCATTGACAGTTGGCAGGTCGGGTTGCCCGCGGGGCAGCAGGTCGAAGACCTGCAGGCGCGCCCCCTGGATATGGGGAATCCCGCCAAGGTGCTGCTCTTTGCGGTCGGCGATGATCACATCTCGCATTATCTTTATATATACGCCTGGGATGGGACAACCTTCGTCGTGCAAGTTCCGCACGGTGGCCCCCTGGATGGGCAGACGGCTTTCCGGTCGGCTCATTATCGGACTCATGTGGAGGATGGCGACTCTAACGGCACTGAGGAGATCATGGTTTTCCGCGAGGCCTCCAATCCGGATTACCTGGAGGTGATTATCTACGAATGGGAATGGGAAGAGGGCGCCTTCCATCATACCAATCGCTTCATGGTGGCACCGCGCCGTGCGCCTTCAAGTCCTACCCCCAAAGGAAACTAGAACAGGGAGCAAGAGACAAGATGCAGGATGCGATTCTTCCTGCTTCTTGCTGGCTTCAAATACCACAAAAGGGTTATTGACTTTGGAGAGGTGGCAAGTTAAAATGGATATAAAGAATAGGCCCCGGTCTTTTTACATTTGAAAGGAGGATGTTTATATGAGAAAGCGCATCTTAATAGGGGTTGTGGTGGTGCTTCTGCTGAGTATGCTGGTCTCCACCGCCTTGGCTCAGGTCATCAACACCGGCCCAGGCAAGACCAACATATTCATGCAGAACCTCGGCTCGGGCCATGCACAAGTGACGATCAACTTCTACAGGGAGGAGACGGGCATCTTGGACTGGTCATACCCCATTCCTAGTCCGATCCCGCCGAAAGGTTCCAGGACCGTACTCTATCCCAACTTCCAGCTTCCTGACAACTGGGCGGGGGCGGCGGAAGTGGCTTCCACCGAGCCTATGGCGGCTATCGTCAACATGTTCTGGGATGGCAATAACACGGCAGCCGCTTACTCCGGCCTGGACACCCCGGCGACGGAAGCCTATCTGCCTAACCTTCTCAAGAGGACAGGGCGTCAGACGCGTGTGACCGTGCAGAACACAGAGGCCAGCCAGGCGACGGTGAGCCTCAAGTTCTACAATCGTAATGGCGTTCTGGTTGGCACTAAGGACGAGACGATCGCTGCCAAGGCGGAAGAGACCTACAATCTGGATAACGTCACGGAGTGCGATTTCTCGGCCACCGCTGGAGCTGGCTCCCTCCACATCACCTCCAACACCAAGATCGCAGCGCTGGCCACCCTGCATTATCCGGATGGCTCTGCTGCCTACAGCGGCGTCGGCAGCGGTGACACGATCGTTTGGGCACCTGGCATCTGGCGCAAGCAGGTTGCGGGCGCCTGGAACATTTACAGTGCGGTCGTTATACAAAACCTGGGCGCCTCCGCGGCCAACATCACCGTGGAGTGCCTCAAGAAGGCAACCCAGGCCGAGCCGAACCCGCCGTCTCACGTGTTCACTGATACCATCGCCTCCAAAGCCGCTTATGGCATCAACACGATCGCTGTGGGCACTATGCCGCCAACCAAATGGCAGAACATGATTAACTATATGGGTACCAACTGGAACGGCACGATCAAGGTTACCTCCACGAACCAGCAGCCGCTGGCAGGCGTGGTCATGTATTTCAATCTGGGTGCTGCGCCTGACCTGGTAGCCTATGAAGCCGTGCGCAACAGGGATGCCACCACGAACGCGCTATCCATGCCTGCGGTCTACCGTAAGAGGCTCACGCAGACTCCAGCTTACTGGCAGTGGTCTGTCACCTTTGTGCAGAACTTGGATAACACCAGTGGCAGCATCAACGTCAAGTTCTACGACACGCAGGGCAACCAGCGAGGAAACCTGCAGGGCTATAGTGTCGCCTTGCCTGCTAACAGCTCTGTCGCTCTGAACTTGATATACGCGCCGGCGGGCGATCCTTGGAACCAGGTGCTCACTGACCTGGGCCAGGATTTCGTTGGTGCTATGTACATTACCTCGACCAGTGGCCGCCATATCATCGGCAATACTATCTTCTATATCCAGACCAAGCGGCAGGGATTAGGTTATTCCGGGTTCCCGGTGCAGCAGTAAGCGCGGTTTCCAAAAGAGGCTCAGACACGACGCATCGCGGATCCAATGTTTGCTAGGTAGTCGAAAACAGACCTCCTGATGTACGCTTAATGAACACAAGCGACACAGGAGGTCTGTTGTTATCCGTTACGACAAAGGTGTGCTTTTGTAAGCCTACTTGCGGCCGCGTTCGAGAGCGTCGTCGGACTTTTTCACCGCATCGTCCAGGGCCTGTTTCGGCGTCTTGACGCCGGTGGTCGCGGCAACTATGGCATCCTCGATGTAAGCACGGATTTCCTGCTCGCCGCGCACGCTAGGCTCAGGCTTGCCGTAAGGTACGATGGTCTCCCATTGCTCCTTGGCGCCCCGCTCCTTCTTAAAGTACTCGTCCAACAGGGCGGCAGCGGAACGCCGTACCGGCATGTAGCCCGACTGTGTCCCCCACTTGGCCGTCTGCTTGGTATCGCTGAACCACTTGATGAACAGCCAGGCCGCCTTCTGCTTTTCCGATGTCGTGCGGAAAACGCAGATGCTCGCGCCATACATCACGGTAGAAGGCTTCTTGGGATCCGCCTGCGGGATGTTAGTCTGGCCCCACTCGAACTTGCCCTCGTTACCGGCATCCTTGATGGCCTTCGCGTAATATGGGAGGCCGCTGGTGGAGCTCATGGTGAAAGCGACATTCCCTTTGCCAAACTCCGCCTGGTCCGCGTAGCTTCCTTCAGGCTTCCACGCTGCACCCTTGGCGATGAGGCGATTGAGCATTTCCAGCGACTCGATGGCTTCGGGACCGTTGAAGATGGCCTTGGTCTGGTCGGGAGTCAGTTGCTCCGCACCACGGCTGAAGAGCCAGCCGTCGAAGGTGGAGGCACTTTCATAGTAAGCATACCCCTTGGCCTTCGTCTTCTGCGTCACGGCAAGGCACATCTCCTCGAATTCTTTCCAGGTCTTGGGCGCCGCATTGTAGCCGGCCTGCTTCAGCAGGGACAGGTTGTAGAACATTCCCAGGAAGCTCTTAGTGAAGGGGAAAGCGAGATACTGGTTGCCATATTCCGGGAAGCGGCACTCCGCCAGATAGCCAGGGAAGATGTCCTCCATATCCTGTTTTGTGAGGCCAATGTCCGTGCTATAGATGAAGGAATCCAGCGGAATGACCGCCCCAGCCTTCATATACTCGGAAATCATGCTGGGATAGGAGACAGACAGGTCAGGCCAGTTCCCCGCGGCGATGGCTGCCATGATCTTTTTGTACAGGTCGGTGTACTCGCCCTGGTAGACGGATTCGATGGTGATCCAGGGGTACTGTTTCTGAAAGTCGGCGATCATCTCATTGAGCAGCTTGCCGCGGAAAGCGTCCGGCTGTTGCGTGTGCCAGAAGACCAGCTTGACCGGCTTTTCCACTGTGACAGGGACGACCTTGGTCACCTCTTTGGTCACCTCTTTGGTGATCTCCTTAGTGACCTCCTTGGTCACCTCTTTGGTGATCTCCTTGGTGACCTCCTTGGTCACCTCCAGGGTTTCCTTGACGACGACGGTTCGTACCTCTGGAGTGGGCACGACGCAGCTTGCGGCCAGCAAGCTCAACACAATCAGAAACAACATCAGCACCAGCAAACTTCTCTTCATTTTTTATCTCCTTTCAATTTGCTCAGAATGCCAGGCTTCGGACAGGCTCTTGCTTCGACAACAATCCTTGAATCTATCACCCCCTTTCGTTAGCTTCCTTCAGGGCATATCGGCCTACTTTAGCCCCGTCCTGGCGATCCCCTCGATGAACTGCTTTTGCACGAACAGGAAAAGGATGATGACAGGGATAGTCGTAAAAGTTGCTGCGGCGTTATGCAATTGTACTTGCATACCGAACTCGTCCGAGAAATACTTCATGCCAACCATGAGAGGTCTCATGTTTGGGCTGTTGGTGACGTAAAGGGGCCACTGTACGGCGTTCCAACTCCCCAAAAAGTTGAACAAAGCTGTGCTCACCAAAGCGGGCAGGGACAGGGGCAAAGCCACATTCCATAGAAAACGGAGATGGTTTGCACCATCCAACACGGCGGCATCATATAGGTCGTCGGGTATGCTCTTAAAGAACTGGCGCAGGAAAAAGATCGTCACGACGTTTACAATCCAGGGCAAGATCAGTGCCTGATAGGTATCTATCCATTTGAGTCGAGAGACGGTCACATAATTGGGGATCAGGATAACCTCATCAGGGATCATCATGGTCGCCAGGAATACTAGAAAGAGGGTGTCTTTTCCTGGGAAGCGCATACGAGCAAAGGCATAGGCAGCAGGTGCACCGGTGAGAATGATCAGCAGGGGCGTGGCTGTGGACATGATAAACGAGTTTAGGAAGTATCGTCCAAAGGGGGCCACCTGCCAGGCCTCCCCATAGTTCGTCCAGAAAGGCTTCAATTCGTATCCCAGGGCGCTGGCTGTCTCCAGCCAGAGGGCGTTCCATTTGAGCGCGCTGCCGAAAAGGCCCAGCGCCCAGGCCACGAAGAAGAGGGCCACGTGCATGACGAAATAGATCGCGCTCCTCCAGCCTTTACGAAGCTTCCAGGCGATCCCTACGCCCAAAAGCGCCCAGACGAAAAGAGCAATGGCCAAAACAGGATGCCTGATCATCGTGTACGTGATGACATGCACCCGTTGCGACCAGGCTGCCGGGACCAATGTAGGAGGAACGGCTATCGCCTCGGCGTAGTTCTTGAATGAAGTCAGAACCATCCAGATAAAAGGAAAAGTGGCGAGGAAAACGCCGATGGCCAAAACAGCGTAGAGCAGAACTCGCTTCAGGCTGTACACGATGCGCAAATTGACTGGTAACGTCTTGGCAGCCATCCTTCCCCCTATTGATAAGTGACGTAACGGCCAAGGGCGCGCTGCTGGATGATGGTGAGCACCAGGATGATCAGCAGGAGCACAAAAGCAGCAGCGGAGGCATAGCCCGCCCTTATGGCGTTCCAGAAACGGTCGAAAACGAAATAGGCCACCGAGGTCGTCGTGTTCAAGGGGCCTCCGCCCGTCATCACGAAGAACAAGGTAAAGGCACGGAAGGCGCCGATGGTCGAGATGATCAAGAGAAAATAGGTAGTCGGCGAGAGGAGCGGCAAAGTGATCTTCCAAAAGAGCTGCCCCTCATTGGCGCCGTCAATGCGCGCTGCCTCGTAAAACTCGGTGGGGATGTTGCTGAGACCAGCGAGATAGATCACGACGTCGTAACCCAGAAAATGCCAGATGCTGACGATGGATACGGCGATCAGAGCCATGCTAGGCCCGTGCGCCCACGGCGGCGGCTGGAATCCCCAACGCTGGCCGAGGTAGAGGATGATTCCTCGCGGTTCTTGGAGCCACTTCACAGGGAAAAACCCGGCCAGCTCCCTGCTAACCACCTCCAGAGCGACGGGGCTCGTGCGGAAAAGCAATCCCAGAGCCAGTAGCCCTGCCGCGAAGAAGCAGAGAATGGCCGTCGCCACAACGGAGCGTCGTCGCCGGGATATGACAAGGTAGGCTAACCAAAGGGCCGCCAGCCCGATCCAGAAGTAAATCTGCGGCTCCCTCCCTAGAAAAATGAGGAGGCGCGAGAGAAAGCCGCCTATGTTTTTCAAGACGAAATTCAGGATGCCTGCCTGGTAGTTAAATATCCATTCCCAGGCGATGGCCGCCGGAACGAGGGAGGTGACATAGGGCAAAAAGAATAATGTGCGGAAAAAAGAACGAAACCTGATCTTCTGGAAAAGGAGATAGGCGAAGAGAAGGGAAATGGCCATCGTGAAGGGAACGGTGGCGATCACGTAAAACAGCGTGACCGTGAAAGATTGGCCAAAATCCGGGTCGGTAAAGAGTGCGATGTAGTTCTGAAGGGCGACGTAATACTCCTTAATGATGCCCCACTTGTGGAGGCTGATGTAGAAAGCGCTGGCAACCGGGTACAGGCGAAAAACGACCAGTACCAAGAAAGCGGGAAGAATAAAAACGTAGGCGCTCAAGGCCTCGCGCCAACGAAGCCGGGACAAGCCAACGGAGCGAAGCCGGGTCTTATCCGCCTCCGCGCTTCCTTCCATGTTCGTCATCCCCTCCCCTCCAACTCATACTATAACTGGAAAAGCCCAACCGGTCAAACGCGAGGCGATCCCGGATCAGCTTGCCCGGTAGTGACACCCTCTGCTTTGACGGTTCGCCCAGGCAGCTTCTGCAATAATGATCGCCGCCTGCACGCTATTACGCAGGCCGATCAGCGCATCGGTGAGCTTAACGCGGCGATAGAACTTGTCAATTTCCAGGCTTAGGTTGCGCAAGTCGCCTATGGCCCGCTCCAAGCGATGCGTTGTTCGTACCAGCCCGACATAGTTCCACATGATGTTCTTGATAGTGCTGATGTCCTGGCTGATGAGTGCCGGGTCAGAAGTCTCGTGCAGCCCGGAATCATCCCATGCCGGGACATTCTTCGGGTCGAAGCGCGGGATATTGGGCAGCTCCCTTATCATATGCTCCGCCGAGCGAACGCCCCACACCAGGCCTTCCAAGAGGGAACTGCTCCCCAGGCGGTTGGCACCGTGGATGCCGCTGCATGACACCTCGCCAGCAGCGTACAGATGGCGAATGCTCGTCCGGCCATAGCGGTCCACCCACACCCCGCCGCAGAAATAGTGGGCAGCAGGCACAACGGGGATCAAATCTTGAGTGATATCCACATCGTACTGGAGGCATTGGGCGTAGATGCTGGGGAAACGTTCTTTGATCTTGTCCGCGCTCATGTAAGATTTCAGATCCAGGTAGACATGATCCGTGCCTCGTTCCAGCATCTCGTGATAGATGCTGCGCGCCACTACATCGCGTGGAGCCAGGTCGGCCCACTGTGGATCGTACTTCTGCATGAAGGGTCGGCCATTCTCATCCACAAGCTTGGCGCCTTCCCCCCGCAAAGCCTCGGAGATCAAAAAGACGGGGGCGTAGCGATGGTGAAAGGCTGTCGGATGAAACTGGATGTACTCGGCATTGATAATGCGCGAGCCGGCGCGATAGGCCATAGCCAGGCCATCGCCGCGCGCGCCGGGAGGATTGGTGGTGTGCAAAAAAAGCTGCCCCACCCCTCCTGTGGCGAGCAGCGTCGCCTTAGCAAGGCAGGTGCGGACGCGGCGGCTTTCTTGATCGAATATATAAGCGCCAACACAGGAGAGCGGCTCATAGACATCCAAAGGGATGCGCGAATGGTGCGCCGGTGTGAGCAAATCCACAACGGTATGGCGGGTCAAGAGCTGGATATTCGACGTTTCTTGCAACTGTTGCACGAGCTTCTCTTCTATGGCCTGCCCGGTGGTATCGCCCACGTACAAGATGCGGTCTGTGGAATGCGCCCCCTCGCGGGTATAGTCCAAGGAGCCATCTGCACGCCTGGCGAAAGGAACCTGCAACCGCTCGATCAGCACCTTCTGTAGAATACGAGGGCCTTCTTCCGCCAGGATGCGCACTGCCTGCGGGTTGCTCAGCCCCGCCCCCGCCTTCAGGATATCCTGGGCCAAAAGCTCAGCGGAGTCTTCCGGCCCACGATGGATGATGCCACCTTGCGCGTAATAGGTGTTCGATTCGTGCAACTCGGCGGCCCGCGTCACCACCGTCACGCGGAACCCCGCCTCGGCCAACCTGAGGGCAGCAGTGCCGCCAGCGATGCCGCAGCCGATAATCAAGACATCCGTTTCACAATACTGGTTTTCCATCGCTCAACTCTCTTGCAGCATTCTCTCCAAGGCTACCCTGGCCCACCTGGCGTTCTCCGGGGATACCTCGATCAGTTCCATGGGATGGCCTTCGAGAAGGCTATCTAGCGTCCGCAACAGGTTATAAGGGTTAATGCGCTCCATAGAAATGCAGTACGATTCCACCAGGGGGACGACCAGTTTATCAGGGCTTTCCTTGGCCAGGCGGTACACGAGATTGGACTCGGTGCCGATGGCGATGTGCGCGCCGGCCGGGGCCTGACGCACGTATTGGACGATAAAGGAGGTGGAGCCGTTAGCGTCCGATTGGGCGACGACCTCCGGCGAACATTCGGGATGGACGACCACCTTGATGCCTTCGTATCTGGCTCGCACCGCGGCGATATGCTCCAGCGTAAAGTGGACGTGCACGTTGCAGAAACCTCGCCAGGCCACGAAACGCGCCTGGGCGATATCGGGGTTGCCACCCAGCGGCCGGCTAGGATTCCAGACCTTGATCTGGTCGCGGGGTATGCCCATCGCCAGGGCGGTATTGGTGCCCAGGTTCGCATCCGGGAAAAAGAGCGCGTGGTTGCTTCTCTGCAAAGCCCAGCGGCAGATTTTAGCAGCGTTCGAGGAAGTGCAGATGACGCCGCCATGCTCACCACAGAAGGCTTTCAATTCCGCAGCGGAGTTGACATAAGTAATCGGCGTCAGGTCATCGCCCCACAAGGCGTAGAGGTCATCCCAGGCGCGGCGAACCTCCTCGATCTCGGCCATATCGGCCAGCAAGCATCCCGCACGGCGGTCGGGAATAGTCACGATCTGGCCTGGGCGACTGAGGATGGCAGCGGTTTCCGCCATAAAATGCACGCCGCAGAAGACGATGTAGTGAGCTTCCCCCGCCTGCGCCGCCTTGCGCGAAAGCTCCAACGAGTCTCCGCGATAATCGGCGAACTGGATGACCGCATCGCTCATATAATGATGGCCCAGGATGATCAACTCTTTGCCGAGTTTCTCCTTGATGGTACGTATGCGCGCCGCCACCTGATCCTGGGTGAGGGTTTTGTATGCTTCTGGGAAGAACAAGGTACGCTCCTGATTGAGCAGATAGCTATATCTGAATCTGCTTGATCCGCTTAATCGAACGATAGGCTGAGATCCAAAGCCTTAGCCGAGTGAGTCAACGAGCCGCTAGAGATGTAATCCACCCCTGTCTCGGCGATTTCGCGGACGTTAGCCAGCGTCACGTTCCCTGAAGCCTCCAGCGGCACTCGCCCATTCACCAGAGCCACGGCCTGGCGCATCATCTCGCAGCTCATATTGTCCAGCATGATGCGATCCACGCGCAACGTCAAAGCCTCGCGTACCTCGTCAAGATTGCGTGTCTCCACTTCGATAAGCAAACTGGCCCGATTATGCTCCCGCACCTGCCGCACAGCCTCGGTGATGCTGCCCGCCGCCTCGATATGGTTATCCTTGATGAGCACCATGTCGTACAGGCCGAGGCGATGATTGCTTCCGCCACCCATACGAACGGCGTATTTCTCCAACATCCTCAAGCCGGGGGTGGTCTTGCGCGTGTCCAGGATAACCGCCTGCGTGCCGGCCACGGCCTCCACAAAAGCCCGCGTCAAAGTGGCCACGCCCGACAAATGCTGCAGGAAATTCAAGGCCACCCGCTCGCCGCTGAGGATGCTTCGCGTCGGCCCTTCAATGCGCGCGATTATATCTTTCGGCTTCACGGCGTCGCCATCGGCAACCAGGGGAGTGAAGATGATCCGTTCATCCAGCAAGCGAAGAAGCTCGCGGGCCACCTCAAGCCCGGCGATGACTCCCGGCGCTTTGGCCGAAATAACGGCGCGGGACTGCTGCGCAGCAGGAATGACCCAATCGGTGGTGACGTCGCCAGGGCCGATGTCCTCTTCCAGAGCGCGCTTCAGAAGGGCGCGCACTTCCTCACTTTGCCAGATCATAGGATCGCCTCGCTGACCTCGTGTGGACTGGACTCTCGACAATGGACGAGATCCATTAACAGCCGGGGAGTATTATATGCCAAACATAGGTACGGTCAATCTGAAGTAGCCTATGGGCCACCCCCGAAATGGACGGTCAGCGGGTGTCCTGTTCCTGGCGCAGTTCCCAGAGGAGCGAACCGCGGCGCCGCTTGACCATATCATAGGTGATCTCGGTTCCCACCGGTATGGCGACCTTGGCGCGGACGTGCTTGCCCTGGCGGATGGCGCCCTCAGCGGCATAGGCCGCGGCGTCCGGGACACCGGTCACCTTGACGACGGCGTCAATCTCCGCCTGGGTTACGATGGTCCAGTCCTCGCAGATCACCGACTGGCCGCGCCGGATGGCCTCGTTAGCCGCGGATAGACTCTCTATGGCGACGATGCGTTTCGAGGGGACGCCTGCGCTCAGGAAGGAGCGACGCGCCGCATCGAGCCGCAGGTCGGCGATGATCGCCGGATACAGGCCGGGAATCTGGTGCGCCCGTACCTGCGTTCCGAAGCCAAAATCGCCTGCGCCCACCCAACCAACGCGGATCGGTTTCCCCTCGCGCTGCAGTTTCAGGAGACGATAATGATACATGGATATTCTTTTTGCATGTTGGAGATTCGTTTACAGCAACAAGGCGTCCTGCTCGCGCCTGAGCGCCCAGAGGGGCGAATCCTCCGGCTCGACCACCATGGCTCCTGTGACCAGCTCGCCCGCGCGAACGGTGCGCGCCACGTGCTGGCCATAGACCATCTGCGTGGGCAGCGGGGCGTCGGGCCCAATGGCTGCAGCAGGCCGTATCAAATCCTCCAGGTCCTCAAGCTCCCACACGTCCCCGGCCCGTTTGGTCTTCGTCGCCCGGCCCAGCACGTCGAAGCGCGGCTTGTACTCAGTAGCGCCGGTGGGCATGCTCAGCAGCCCAGCACAAAGGATCGAGATGGCCGTCTCCACACCGCACAGGTGATAGGGGCGATAGATGAGGGAAGTGTAGCCACTCTGGTTCGAGATACAACCTTTAGTGGCCAGGATGTAGCGCGAGTACTCGGTTGCCGCTGTGACCACGACGAACACGCCACCGCCCAAGTCGGCCTCGTGCGCCTGGCAAAGGGTTATGACGCAGTCAACGGCGCCTGCATGTTGTAAGATACCGCCTTCTGATACCGGCGATAAGACCTCAGGGATCTCCACCGTGCGCACGAGCGGATGGTGCAGCCGTTCTACGTCGGGTTTGAGGCCGGTAACATTGGCGGCGATGGTCAATTCCTCATAGTCATAGTAGCCAAGCTCGCCCGCCCTGCCGGCTGCCTCCAGCCGACCACGGACGAACTCGGCAGCGCGCCCGGGGACCAGCGGGGCAAAGAGCGCCGCCTGAGCAGGAGCCAGGGGCAGCAGCTTGTTCTGCTGCATGATGGCGCCCCTGCTGGCGTCGTAGAGGAGCCCGGAATCGCGCGCCTTGCCGCCGCACACGATCTCCAAACCCAGCTCGCGCGCCCAGGATACCAGGCCCATGAGCAGGCCATGCTGATCGCCATCTACTGCTGTATAGACAAGTCCGGCCTGATCGGCCAGGTGCTTGAGGATGGGGCCCACGGTGACGTCGGCCTCCTTGTTGACCATAGCCACGTGCTTGCCATGGCGGATCGCCTCTCGCGCGTGCAACGCGCCCGCCGCAGAGCTGCCCGTAGCCTCCACTACGACGTCCAGGGGGAGATCCATCATGAGCAAGGCATCCGTCAGGACGACGCGCTTGCCGCGTTCTATAGCGGCCAGGGCTTCCGCCCGGCTCTCGCAGGTGACGATGTCTTCGTCGGCGTGCCCGGCGCGACGGAACGCCTGTCGCGCAGCCTCCGCCGAGAGGTCAGCCACCACGGGCACGAGCAAGCGAGGAATAGACTCGGATTGGGTCACCACGGCTGTGGCATAGTGCCCCGCGCCGATGATGCCAGCGCGGACGACGCCCGGCCGCCCGTAGCGGTCAAAAACCTGGGTATAGATCATGGTTCCTCCCTATCAAGTGGACAGGGCATATTGTACACACCTCCGAAGTCTTGAGCAAGACTTCGGAGGTGTTGTCCTAGGGCAATTGCATTAAAACCCACTGAGCCTCTGACGATGAAATCGTCAGGCTAGGAGCCCAAGCGCGCTAAAGCGTGCTGGGGAAGTGCACATTGATCCCATGTATCGCTCCCGCAAGCGTGCTTTGAGCACGCTTGGGCTGCCCAGCCGGAACGTGTGACGTTCCAGACTGGCGGCGCCGCCTAGCTCTTGAAGTAATACTGCTCGGTCATGGTGTTGCCGGGGGAACGCACACCGGGATCCCAGAGCGCCTTCGCCGGCACATTGCCCATCTTGTTGCTGACGACGCACGGCTGCGGCGGCGCGGTGGCGATACCGATCGTCCAGAGGTTATCCATGTTGATCTGCAGAATCTGGCGGAAGAGACTTTTCTGCTTCTCCGGGTCAACCGTCACCTTGATCTCCTCAAAGATATCCAGCACCTTACGCAAGTCGCCCTTCGGCTCCTCGCCTTGCTTGCCGCCAGTGGTCCACCAGAGCATGTACTGTATCGTATGGAGCGACCCGACACTGTAGGGGATGAACCAGCGCATGTCCAGGAGCGGGTTAGAGCCGCCGTCGCCATTCCAGATGGATATATCAAACTCATTGGCGTCCCTGCGCGTTTCAAAGAGATTGCGCGCCTCATCTTTGGGGATCACCTGCACGCCGATCTTTTTCCATTGCGCGCTCAGCAGTTCGACGATGTTCGTCCAGGAGGAGCCGCCAAATTCACTGGTGTATTCAAAGACCAGGGACAGCCGCTTGCCGTCGGGGCGTAGGCGGTAACCATCGCTGTCTTTCTTGTCCAGGCCCATCTCGTCCAGCAGCTTGCCGGCGCGCGCCGGGTCGTACTCGATCAGGTTCTTGGCTTGCGGCTCCCAGTAATGCGGCGAGGTCGTCGTGGGCGCGACCTGGCTCGGCTTGGTCAGCCCCAGATAGATGCCCTCGACGAACTCCTGGCGGTTGATGCCCAGCGAAAGCGCCCGGCGGAAACGCACGTCCTCCACGATCTTACGCAGCACAGGATCCTTGTTGGTCATGTTGGGCGCCAGGACGGCGTCGGAGCTGAGGCCATTGTCCCAGAGGAAGACCCGATATCCGCCCTTGTCCTTGTTCTGCTGAAAGAGCGGATAGTTGCCCAAGCTCAAGTGCCTGGCCTGCATATCCGCTTCGCCCTGTGCCACGCGGACGTTGACCAACTGCGTGTTCGCCACCACCCGGTGCTCTATCTTGTCTATGTAGGGCAGTTGATTCCCCGCCGTATCCACCTTCCAGTAATAGGGGTTACGCTCGGCCACCTGCGGGTCCGCGGGCGAGGGGATGGTGGTCTTCCAGGCAAAGAACACCGGGCGCTCAATGTTGGTGAGGACATTGTTCTTGTCGTTAAAGAGTTGGATCCACTTTTCTCGCTTGGCCTCTTTAACCATCGCGTCCAGTTTGGCCGCGTCCACATACTTTGGATGGAACTGCTTGAGATACTTCGACGGGAACCCGGGGTGAAAGTCATAGGCCAACTGTGAGCCGAGGCTCGGCACGAACAGACCGTAAGGCTTGGTAAAGACAAAACGGATCACATAGTCGCTGACCTTCTCGATCTTGACGTTTTCGCCGCCGGTCTTCAGCCAGACGGGAAAGGAGGGCCTCAGTTCCTTGTTCAGCAGTATATCCTCATAATAGAAGACATAATCGTCGGCGGTACAAGGATCGCCGTTCGACCACTTCATGCCCTTGCGCAGGTTAAAAGTGAACGTCTTGCCGCTCGCGGACACCTGGTAGCTTTTGACCACGTTGGGCGTCAGTTCAGCGCCGAGCGCGTCATAGCGCAACAGCATTTCGTAAGTCAGCCGACTGCCCAACGTGTTGTCGTCCGGCGCGGTGGCGAAACGATGCCAGGTACCGCCATACTTGCCGACCTCTTCCACCGGCTTGATCACCATTGGTTCTTCAGGCAGCCGTTGATCCAGCGGCGGGAGCTTGCCAGCCTTGACCAGCTCGGCCAGCATGGGCGCTTCGTTGTACTTGGGGGCCGGCTTGGGAGTCGCGGTGGGCGGGACAGGGGTCGCGGTCGGTGCGGCGGGCTTGGGCGTGTCCGTCGCTACTGCCACAGGCTTGGTCGGCTCCGCTGGCTTGGGCGTCGCCGTTGGCGCTGCCGCAGGCTTGGTCGGCTGTGGCGTGGGAGTGGCCCGGGCGCACGCTTGTACGGCGGCACTCACCACTGCCATTGCCGATACCTTTAGGAAAGTACGACGGGTCAATTTGCGATTCTCAGACATTGTTTATCACTCCTTTTGTTTCTTGCCTATTGGTTCGTTCGAGACATATACACCCATCGAGAATAACGTCTTGAGTATCAACACCTCCTTTCGCTCCTATCTCCCTTGTCAATCGAATGATCACCGCTGGACAACCTGTGAAACATCCATCTCGGCGAGCGGTTCGTACCTCTCGGTGGCAAGGTCCACCAGGCCGATGACAGCCCTATCCGTTTCTGCTGGAAAGTGGTCTTGAAAATCTGTTTCCAGGCACACGAGATGCCTGCCTGAGGGTCCCATGGCGGGATACCATAGTAGCCAAAAAAGTGATGCTTTGGCCCGCGCGTGATGGGGTAGGCGACAAAGTCGAATCCGGGCAGCGCCACGGTTTATTCTCCTCTCTGCGTCATGGATATAGTATAAACCGCTCCCGCCGATTGTCAAGCCAAGAAAAAGGCGATCAGATAGCCAGCATCTCACTCTGGAGTCTGATCTGGAGGAGGGTCAATCTGGGGTGGGCGTCGTGCCTTTCCTTCGCTCGGTTTCGCTCCACTGGAAGGAACGCAGCGTCTCCCAAACCGGCGCATCTTCGTAGGCCATCGCATAGAGGGCCTTCAGTAGGGCGAAGGATTCCAGCCGCACCTTTCCTCGCTGCGCCAACCGCTGCACCAGATACCAGCCGGTGCGAATGGCGGGGTACCCCTCTGTGAGCTGATCACGGGCGGACATATACTCCACCACCTCCGCGGCGGACATCTGGCCCATGCCGAGCAGTTCACCGAAGGTGCGGTTGCGCCCTGCTACAGCGGTGACCAGGAGGTCGCCTATGCCGGGCAGGCCGAAAACGGTATCGGGCTGGCCGCCCAGCGCCTCGACCACCACTGCCATCTCGCGCACCGCTTTGGTGAAAGCGGCGCTCTTGGTGTTATAACTCTGGCTCAGGCGACCGGCCTTTTCCAGCCCGTCAAAAAGGCCGATGGCGATGGCATAAGCATTCTTCAAGGCGGAGCAGACCTCGCATCCTGCGAGATCGCTGACCGGGCGGATTCGATAGTAGGGAGTTCTCATCAGCTCAGCCACGCGCTCGGCGACGCTGATATCCTCGCAGGCGTAATGGACGGCGGTGGGCACGCGGCGGCAGAGTTCGAGGGCTTTGGAAGGGCCGGCGACGTGCAGATAACGGAAGTTGGGCGAGGGCGATAGCGGCGAGACGATCACGGAGAGACGCTGGATGTTGCCCCCTGGGCCATCCCAAAATCCTTTGCTGACCGAGGCGAAGAGCGCGCCTTCCGGCATCAGAGGAAAGGCGTGGGTCATGACCGGCACAATGCCCTCGGAGGTGACGGCATTGATGACCAGATCGGCGTCCTTGAGGGCTTCGGCCAACCCGTTGGCGTAGAATGTCTCCACACCCTGCGGCAGGTGCGTCTGGAGGCGAGGGTGCTCCTTACCCTCCTGTACAGCCTGGATGAGTTCATTATCGAGCCAGGTGCCCCACAGGCGAACCCGGTGGCCGTTATCGGCGGCGGGAAAGGTCAGCGCGCTCCCCATGTAGCCGGCGCCCAGGATGGTGATGGTTGGCATGTAAGCCTCCTGCAAATGCTGTGCGCGGTGATTGTAGCATGGAAAGGGGGCCTCTGTCAATGGCGACCCGGTACATGGTACACGGGGAAAAATATCCCACCTGTGTACCGGGTGGCGGGACAGGGACTGACAGCAGGAGAAAAGGAGCGGTAAATAGCACAAATGTTCTATCTCTGCAGCAGTAGTATAGCACGAAAGAGGGATGTTGTCAAATCGGATTCGGTTTCATCCAGGGCCTGTGCAAAGTAGCTGTCAACGGATTCGGG
>CAYPON010000015.1:0-2525 GCA_964412315.1 uncultured Anaerolineae bacterium
TCCTGGTCGCAGCGCTGCGCCAGCCGCTCAGCATACATCATGACGGCTTCCAGCGGTGCAGCCTGATGCTCTGCCTGGAATGGGCGCTCAACCGGGGGCGCTCGCGACTGGATGGAACGGAGCCCGGCCCTGATACGGGCGATCCGCGTGCCTTCTCCTCTTTCGATGATGTCTGGCGTGCGTTCTCCGCACAGGTGGACTTTATGGCGGGGCGGCTGATCCAGTATGTGGTAGACAATGTGAACGACCGCTACACCATCGCCCCTGTTCCCCTGCTCAGTGCCTTGATTGACGGCGCGATCTCGTCGCGGCGGGATATGACCGCGGGCGGGGCCAAGTATCGCACTTTCGGGATGCTCGCCGAAAGCGCAGCGCACACTATTGACTCGCTCGTAGCGATCAAAACGGTCATCTTCGAGGAGAAGCAGGCTACCATGGCCGAGTTGTGCGACGCACTGGATGTCAATTTCGAGGGGTATGAGACCTTGCGCGCCAAACTGCTCGCTGCGCCCAAATATGGCAATGACGACGACCGCGCTGACTCTGTGGGACGCGAGGTCATCGAGTTGTGGATCAACGTTGTGGCGCGACACGCCGAGGCGCATCGCCACGTGGCCCTGTTCGCGCCCGGCGTGGGGACTTTTTCCTGGTACATCGGCATCGGCGAAGGGCTGGGGGCCTCGCCTGACGGGAGGCTGGCGTATCAGCCGGTCTCCTCCAACTTTTCCCCGGCGCTGGGACGAGACATGAACGGCCTCTGCGCGGCGATCCTCTCCTATGGCAAGATGCATCAGGATCGGCTACCCGCCGGCGGGCCGCTCGATCTGCGCCTGGCGCGGCGGCTGGTGGAGGGGGAGGAGGGCACGCAGCGCATGATGGCGCTTATCCGCGCTTTCGTGGACATCGGCGGGGCGATGATGACACTCACTGTAGCAGATACGGCGGAACTCCGCGCCGCGCAGCGGGAACCGGAGAAATACAAGTCGCTGCGCGTGCGCATGGGCGGCTGGTGCGCCTACTTCACCATGCTCAGCCGCGAACAGCAGGAGCACCACATTCGGCGACAAGAGGCGCGTTCATGACCAGGCAGAGAATACACTACGAAGAATCTGGAGCACGAAAGCCGCGAAAGAACGCGAAAGCCACGAAAGGCTTTCGCGACTTTCGTGGCATTTCGTGTCCTTCGTGTTCCAGCATTTTTTGTGGTGAATCTGCACCAGCGGATGTAGAGGGCCTCATTTTCGACCTGGACACCTTTGCCGTGCACGATGGGCCGGGGATACGGATGGCCGTCTACCTCAAGGGCTGCCCGCTCGCCTGCCGCTGGTGCCACAGCCCTGAATCGCGGCGGCCCGCGCCGGAGTTGATCTTTGTGCGCGACCGCTGCCATTTATGCGGGGCGTGTGCTGCCCTTTGCCCCCAGGGAGTGCATCGCGTGGATGGAGCAGGGCATGTCATCCAGCGAGAGGCCTGCCTGGCTTGTGGGCGCTGTGTGGAGGGCTGCGCCCACTCCGCCCTGGAAATTAAGGGGCAGCGGGTGGCCGCCTCTGTCATTGTTGCCAGGGCAGCGCGGATGAAGCCCTTCTTTGACCATTCGGGAGGCGGCGTGACACTCAGCGGCGGCGAGGTGATCAGCCAGCCCGATTTTGCCGCCGCTATACTGCGCGGATGTCGCGCCCTGGGCATCCACACCGTCATCGAGACGTGCGGCGCGTGCGATTGGCCGCGGCTGGCCCGGCTCCTTCCTTACACTGACCTGGTGCTGTACGATCTCAAGTTGATGGACGATGTGGCACATCGCCGCTGGGTCGGCGCATCCAACCGACAAATCCTGCGCAATGCGGCGCGGCTGGCCAGGGATGGACATAACGTCCAGGTGCGCGTGCCGCTCATCCCCGGCATCACCGATAGCGAGGAGAACCTCCGCGCCATTTTCGCTTTTATGCGCGAGGTGGGACTGCGCTCCGTGGAGTTGTTACCCTACAACCCCTCCGCCGGAGCCAAATATGAGTGGCTCGGCCTCTCTTACGAGATCGCCGGGGAGCCGCAGAGCCGCGAGCGGTTGCAGGCTCTAGCGGAATTGGCGCAAGAGATGGGACTGGAGACCGGGACCTGATGGATTTTCTGAAAACCCGTCAGGTTTCGCAATCGAGGAATTCCATGGATCAAACCGAGATGACAATGAGACTCCCGCCTCTCCTGCGAAGGGCTTTTCCATCCTGGCAGAATCTGCGTCTCTCCAACCTTACCGAAGTCAGTGGCGGCTGGGAGACCGACATCTACGCCTTCGCCCTCGAATACGAGGAAGCGCAGAGGCCGAAGCGCGAGGAGTTGATCCTGCGCCTGTATCCTGGGGATCATGCCCTGTTCAAGGCCGCCAAAGAATACAGGGCGATGAAGTTCCTCCACGAAGCCGGCTTCCCCGTGCCACAGGTCTACTGGCTGGAAACGGATGTGGCGACCCTGGGAATGCCCTTCATCATGATGGAAAAGGTCAACGGGCGCTCCCTCGGTTCCGTCTTTGG
>CAYPON010000015.1:2625-24734 GCA_964412315.1 uncultured Anaerolineae bacterium
GCGGCTGTGCGCTGGGAGCGGCTTTCCGTGATCCACGGGGATTACCATGGCTACAACATCCTGCTGCGGGATGATGGCCAAGCCTTCGTCCTGGACTGGGCGGGGGTGGAAGTGGCCGATTTCCGCTTCGATCTGGCCTGGACGCTCCTGCTGTCGAGCAGTTATGGCAATCCCTCCGCCCGCGAAATGATCCTCGACGAGTACAAACGGGTTGCGCCCTACCCGGTTGAGCAGATCGAGTACTTTGAGGCCTGGGCGGCGATGCGCCGGCTCTGGTCCATCGCAGCGTCTATCGGCGGCGGAGCGCAAAAGCTGGGGATGCGCCCCGGCGCGGAGAACGTGATGAGGCAGAATATGGCTCATATCCGAACCGTGCGCGACCTTTTGTATATAAGGACAGGGATCAGGATCGCCGAGATCGAGACGTTGCTGGCGACCTCGTAAATAGACCTGATGGGTTTCGGAAACCCGTCAGCTCTGGGAGGAGAACCATGAGCAAAACGATGGAAAAGTTGCCCCGCCGACGATTCATCGTCGGGTTGGCGGCCCTGGCCTGGCTGGGCGCTGCCTGCCAGCGGCGATACAGCGCCAGGCAGCCCACGCCGATTCCCACGAGGAGGAGCGAAATGAACGGAGATCAGCAGTTCATCGGCATTGTACAAAACGGCCACTTTCAGCTCCTGTCGCCATCCCGACTGGCAGGCATCCCCACGCGGCTGACGCGCATTCCGATGCAGGCAGCGCAAAGCCCTGATAGCGCAGAACTCGAGCTGGGCGCGTATGAGGGGAAGGCCATCATGGTGCGCGGTCATAGTTCCGGCGGGTGGATTTACTCAGCGGAGGTGATTGACGAGGCGGGGCCGATCCTCACGGTTGTGGTGCAGCAGGTGTTCGGACAAAAGAGTGCCGCCCTGCAGGGATAGGCCGACCTGACGGGTCTCCGAGAGCCGTCAGGTCTGAGAGAAAGGAGGTGACTACCGATTTGTAAAGCTGATGGCTGGTAACTGACAGCGGAGAGCTACCCACGAAAGGAGATCTAAAATGAAAACGCGCAGTATCACTCTATTCATCACAGCGCTGGTCGTCGTGGCTTTATTGACGGCCCTGCTGGTAGTCACCGCCGGTGCACAGTCCACCCGGCGTGCCAAGACAGCGCTACAGGTATCCTACCCGGTCACCTATCAAGGGCGGCTGACCGATAACGCCGGTCAGCCTATCGCCAACCAAACGGTGAACATCACCTTTCGTCTCTACGAACAGTCCAGTGGCGGCACGCCCATTTGGGCGCAATCCCGCGCGGTGACGACCGATGGCGACGGGCTGTTCACCACCGTGATGGAGGTGGATCCTCCATTGGGCGTCGCCGACCTGAGCGATGCCTGGCTCGGCATCCAGGTGGGGAATGATGGTGAAATGACGCCGCGCCAGCGCGTGAGCGGCGCGCCTTTCGCCTTCACCCTGGTGCCAGGGAACGGCGTCACCGGCACAGTGAACCTGGGGGACTGGCCGCCCGCCATCTTTGGTGTGATTAACCGTGGCAGCGGGCATGGCCTGATGGCGCACACCGAGGGACTGGGCGCGGGACTGTTTGGCTCCAGCGAGAAAGGCTTCGGCGGCTATTTCACCAGCCAGGAAGGTCACGCCCTGGCCGTGGATGGCCCGATCTTGGTCGAGACCAACGTGAAGCGGATCGCTTTGCAACGCTGGTATGGGGTCAGCGAGGTTGGCATTGCCTTCCGCGTCGGCGACGATCCTCACGGTATCAACTTCGATGGCGGCAGCATCTGGGTTAGCAACAGCGGGGATAACACCGTCACGCGCCGCCGCGCCAGCGACGGCTTGCTGTTTGGCGTCTATCCGGTGGGCCGTTTCCCCATCGGCATGGCCTACGATGGGGCCAGGCTCTGGGTAGCCAACTGGGGCGATAACACCGTCACTCGCATCATCGCCGCCGATCCGGCGGATAGCACCACCATCCCCGTCGGCACAAATCCCAATGGCGTCTGCTTCGATGGCCGTTACCTCTGGGTGGTCAACGAGGGGAGCAACAACGTGACCAGGTTAAGAGGTACGGGAATGGGAGCGGGCACGTTCAATGTGGGACAAAGCCCGCGATTGTGTGCCTGTGACGGGACAAACGTTTGGGTGACCAACCACGATAGCCACACCGTCACTGTGCTGCGGAGCAGCGATGGCTCTCTTGTGCGGACGGTGCCCGTGGGCCTTAACCCGGTGGAGATCATCTACGATGGGGCCAACATGTGGGTGGCTAACTCCGGCTTCAACAGCGTGACCAAGATTCGCAGCAGCGATCGCCAGGTGTTGGGCCATTTCGCCGTGGGCCAGGAGCCGCGCGGCATCACCTTCGATGGTTTCCACATCTGGGTGACCAACCACAGCGGCAACAGCGTCGCCAAGCTGCGGGCACACGATGGTCACCACGTCGGCACATATCCGGTGGGCGCTGGGCCGCGTGGCATCACTTTCGACGGCGCGGACATCTGGGTGGTGAACAGCGATGACGACACCGTCAGCAAGCTGTAGGAGAGAGCCATGAATACGCATCGCCCGGTCATATTACTGGCAACTCTCCTCTCTGGTCTGATGCTGGTCAGCACGGTCATGGCCCAAGGGTCAGCCAACTATGGCCTCTCTTGGAACGTGATCGCGGGTGGTGGGGGCACGTCGCAATCCTCTCACTATGTCCTCAGCGGCACCATCGGCCAGGGGGTGGTCGGAGCCTCGGTCAGCGCGCGCTATCGGCTGGCGGGCGGCTTCTGGCACGCCTCCGGCGTTCTGGCTCCGCCAAGACGTCTATACCTGCCAGTCATCCTGAAACAACGCTCCTGATACTCGCAGAACCCGAAAGGCTTCCGAAGTCTGGCAGACTTTGGAAGCCTTTCGCGGATTCAGGACTTCAAGGTTGAGGAGATGCCATGTCCACCAACATCAAACCATTCAACGTGATGCTTGCTTTGCTGCTCGTTCTGCTCTCTATAATCCCGGCTCTCGCGGATATACCTCAGCTTCCCTCACCTCGCCAGCGGCTCACCCCTTATCCACCACCCGTCACATCTCCGCCGCCTCTCCCTTATCCAGGGCCTGTAACCGATACGCCGACGAGCACCGTCACTCCGACAAGCACTCTCACTGCAACCAGCGTTTCCACGGCCACTTTGACAAGCACCTTTACGCCAACCAGCACCCCCGCCGTTACCACGACCGGCAGTCCCACGGCCACTCTGACCAGCACCCTCATGCCAACGGGCACTCCGACTGCTACGGCAACCTGGCCGACGAAATATCTGCCGCTGGTGCTCAGAGCCTGGTGGCGCGTGTCCATTCACCTGCCGCTGCTGCTCAAAACGCGACCAGGGCCCTGACTCGACGGTAGATCAGCGCCAAGATGCAGAGGCGCAAGAGAACTGTGAACTCGCCAATCCGAAATCCGCAATCCACAATGCATCTACTCCCCTTCCCATGTCGCCATGAACTGCACAAGCGTGCGAAGGAGGTTGTCAAAGACCGACAGCCGTGCCACCTCGTAGCCGTGGCTGTTCTCTCGCACGTGTCCCAGGCAGACCACCCTTTGCGCCCCGCCGACGGAATAGACCAGCCCGGCATCGCTGGCTGTGCTGTCGTAAACGACCGGCTGCAGTTCCGTCCCTGCTTCTCGCGCGGCCTGGCAGAAAGCGCGCACGAGACGTTGGTCGTAATGCGCCAGGCGATCCTTGCTCCAGATGCCGGGGCGACCATCCAGCAATAGCGGTGCTCCCGGTGGCATGGGGCAGCCATCTATGGCGATGAAAGCCTCCGGCTTTTCCCGTTGTGCGAGCGACTTGGCGCCATGGCCTCCACCTTCCTCGTGCACCGTAAAGGCGATGAGAGTGGGATGATAGGGTTTCAGGCCCGTGCGCTTGATCTCTTCCAATAGGCGGAGCAAGGCGACCACGCCCATGCGGTCGTCCATAGTCCATGCTGCCACCAGCGGGTCGTCTCCGTTGCCCAGGATCAGCGGCCCGCGCCCCTCACGCAGCGGCACGCCGGTCGAACCGGGCCGGATGCCAGCCCCCTTTAGCTCCTCCGGCGATAGGCCCGTCAGCACGCGCACATCCGCCCAAGTGACGGCCTGGTTGGGTGTTGCCACGTGCCCCGAACCCATGGACAGAATCCCGGTCACGGTTTTCTCGTCGCTCAAGATCTCGACAGGCCCCTCGCCGACCTTCCAGGGGTATAGCCCGCCGGAGCGATCCACACGCAGCGACCCGTCCGCCTCGATCCGAGTCACGACGAAGCCGATCTCGTCCATGTGTGCGGCGAAGCAACAGAGGGGCGCGCCCGGCCGACGGCCTTCTAGATGGACGATGACATTGCCCGCGCCATCCGTGCAGTGAGTATAGCCCCAAGCCACGAGCTTATCGCGGATGACTTGAGCGATCTGCTCTTCGCGCCCCGAGGGGGCAGGCACCGCTAAAAGCTCCGCAAACAGACGTAGTGCTGGATGGGCGGCGATAGAAACGGTCATGGTTCTCCTCCGTGAATCTATTACTGTCCGTTATTGCTCAAGGAAAGCTATCATTTGCGGATAACTTCATGAGAAAGAATACCACCGAATCTGAAGATCCACAAACATTCTAGTTGACAGAACTTGCGGCTTAAGTATACTAAACGAGGTATATAGTAAACCTGTGTCATGTCTTCACTCTCGATTTTCGGGGCAACTGGTAGATGATGCGCAACCGATTCCGCATTGAGAGTATCAGCCTAAAGCTCCTGATTTCCATGGTAGCGCTGGCATTGCTTCCGCTCCTGCTGTTCGGTGCCTACACTTTGCACCGCATCAGCAGTGTCAGACAGCGTCACATCGCCCAGTTGGAGCAGTTGGTCGTGGAGATGAGCCAGGCTCAGCAAAGCCAGGCCGCTGTCTCCCTTGAAGACTCGCTCGACTCCGTGCGCGCCATCTTTGCCCAGATAGAAGCGGAGCAAAATGCTATGCGGCGAGAGTTCGGCATTGGCGCATTGCTCCTTGCCATTGGAGTAGGGATCCTTGCCCTGATCCTTTCACAGCGAGTGGTCAATCCGATTTGCCAGTTGACCCTGGCTGCCCAGTCGCTTGCCAAAGGGGATTTCGCCTTGCGAATTCCCGTGCGCAGGGGTGACGAGATCGGCGAGTTGGCCCGCTCCTTTAACGAGATGGGCGAGGCGATCCGTCACCGCGTTCGCGAGCTTTCCCTTCTTAATGACGTTAGCCGGATCATGGCCTCCACTTTGGATCTCAATACCTTGCTGCATGATTTGGCCAACCATCTGGCGGGTGTTGTGGATGGTACGGGATGCTTCATCGTCCTCTGGGATGAGGAGAGCAAAAAGCCGGTTGCCGTGGCCGCCTACGGCGAGTATTACGACGAGTACCGTAGCCTCGAAGTGAACGAGGATGAACCCTCCGCCGCTCGCGTTGCCATCCTCGAAAGGCGCCCTTTGGTGATCCCGGATGTAGACCACAGCCCCTTCATCAGTCCCCATATGGCCCGCCGTTTCCCTGACAAATCCCTCCTTGTTGTGCCCTTGGTGGCCAAGGACCGTGCCATCGGCGCGGCGCTGATAGGCGACAATCGGCAAAGGCGCGTTTTCACCTCCGTGGAAGTAGATCGGGCGACAGTGATCGCTCGCCAGGCGGCACTGGCTATCGAAAATGCCAGGCTTCATGAGTCCACGCAACAACACTTGCACGATCTATCCTTGTTGTATCAAGCAAGTGCCACGATCTCGACCATGCTCGATGAGCAGATGATCTATGACATGGCCGTGCAATCTTTCGCCAAGGTTTTCGACGTCGCACAGGCGGGACTAATCGTTTTCGACGAGGATCACCTATGGGGCCACCTGGTCACCGAATATCGAGGCAGCCCCGGCCCTGTCGCCAGCGAGGTGCGCATCCCTTTGAAGGACAATGCCTCGCTGGAATGGATTGAGGCCAGCAAACGGCCATTGGCCATCCTCGATGCACAGAACGACCCCTTGCTTGCCAGCGTTCGCGACGTGATGATCTCGAGAGGGGTCCAGTCTATCCTGCTCGTGCCTCTGATCCTGAAGGGAGAGGTTATCGGCACTATTGGTTTGGACGCGCTTGACAAGCCGCGCCTCTTTTCCGCGCAAGAGGTCAGCCTGGCGCAGACCCTGGCTAACCAGATCGCAGGGGTGGTGGAGAACGCCCGCCTCTATCGCCAAATGGCAGAGGAGAAACGCAAATTCGAACTGGCTGCGGTCAACATGGGAGAAGGGTTGCTCATCCTGGATCGGGCTGGCAGCCTCCTCTTCGCCAATCCTCAGGCCAGAGCTATGTTGCGCTTGTCAGACCCAGCCCTGGGGGAGCCTCTTGGCAAGCTCTGTCCCCAGCCTGAACTGTTGGAATTGCTACGCCGACGAGAGAACGCGGGGGACAGCATCATCCAGGGCGAGATGAGCATCGTTGACGGCACGCTCCGCGAGCTGACCTTGAGCCTGGCTCCTGTGCGGGATGAGACAGGCGCACTCCAGTGGTGGGTCATGGTGATCCACGACATCACTCGCCTTAAGGAGTTGGATCGCCTCAAGTCGGAGTTCATCTCGACGGTTTCCCACGAATTGCGCACTCCGCTGGCCTCTATTATGGGTTTTGCCGAGATGATACTCACGAGACAGCCCGGCCCTTTGACCGCAATCCAGGACGAGTTCATGCGCATCATCTACGAAAGCTCGGAGCAACTGCTCCACCTGGTCAACGATCTATTGGATGTTGCGCGCATGGAGGCTGGCAGATTCGAGCTGCAACCGCGCTCTGTTGCTCCCTCCGAGCTGCTCCGGCGGCTGGCAACAGCGATGCAGCCCTTCGCTGAGCGGAAGAAGCTCACCTTTCGGCTGGACGTCGCAGGCGAACTCCCCGTTATCACAGCGGATCCCCGACGCCTAGAACAGGTATTGGATAACCTCCTCTCCAACGCCTTCAAATTCACGCCCGAAGGCGGCGAGGTCACGCTTTCCGTCCGCCTGGAGGATGGTTCATGGCTCAAATTCATGGTCGCTGATACGGGAATTGGCATCCCACCGCAGGATATGGATAAACTGTTCACCAAATTCTACCAGAGTGCCGAAGTGGTTAGGAAGGCCATTGGAGGCACCGGCCTCGGTCTATACATCGCCAAGAGCATCATCGAGGCGCACGGCGGGCGGATTGGAGCGGAAAGCAGCGTGGGGAAGGGGACAACGGTGTGGTTCACTTTACCTGTGAACAGCCCACCGCAGAGCTTGTGAAAGGCGGGGTTTTTCAATTGCAGAATTTTATAGAAGCAGTCAGTCGGCTGCTGCCGCTTCGGCCGGGCGATGTTCCTTGGGAATCCGCACCATGCAGGCAAAGGGCACGGAGAGCAGGATCATCGCCGCGGCTCCCCAACAGAGCGCCTCGTATCCCACTATCTGCAAGAGCGTCCCCGCCGCCAGCGACATGCTCACCGAAGTGATATGGTTCACGCTCACGCCAGCGGTCAGAGTCGGCACCAGGTCGCCAGGCAAGGCCATGCGGTTGGCATACGTGTCCAGCGCGACGCGGGAATACACCAAAAAGTTGAAGGTGATGTACAGGGCGGAGAGAATCCAGACGTTGTGGATGACCGCATAGCCTGCGAAGGATAAGGCCAGCCCCAGATAGCAGATGATCAGCACGGTTCGTTCCCCGAAGCGATCAATCCAGGCCCCCAAACGCGGCGAGCCAACGAGGTTCACCAGTCCCGTGACAATCATCAGGAGAGAGAGCCGTTGCGCATCTACGCCATAGAACTGGGCCAATACCCACGAGCCGAAGGCATGAAACACCTGGGTGCGCGATCCCTCGAAGAAAATCAAGACATAGTAAAGCCAGTATCGCCGCTTGAAGACCGGTTTCCGCGTCTCGCCCTGATCCCGGCCAAGACCGACCGGCAGTCGGAAGACCATCGCTGTGCCTATCACCAAAGCGATTCCAGCCAGAAAAAAGAACATGCGCAGTCCTAACTGTTTCACCAACAGGGCGACCAGCGACATGCCTCCCAGGGCGGCGAAAGCCCCGATGGCCCCCATCCGTCCCATGATGCGGCCAGAGTGAGACTTGGACACGAGGCACATGCTCAGCGAGCTTTGCAGGGGCAGCCAGTTGTGGAAGCCGACGCTGGCCACCAGCGAGGCCGCAATCAGTGCGGTGTACGAGTGCACCAAACCATAGGAACCGTAGCCAATAGCCATCAGGGCGACGGCAAGGGTTGCTTGTCGTGGCAAAGGGAGCCAGGCGAGCAAAGTGGCTAGGAACACCAGGAGGAGGCCGGGGATTTCGCGGATCCCCGACAACCAAAGGATTCTATCTCCTCCCAGCTTCAGGTCTTGCACGAAAAAGTTGGTGGCAACCCCTCCTTGCAGCCCTTCGCCCAGTCGGATGAAAAAGATGGCCAGTGCCAGGAAGATGAGGGGTTGTGTCCAGATAGCTTGTTTGCGTTGCATAGTGGTCCTTTTCTTCTGAGATTAGACCTGACTGCGCCATATGACAATAAGCCCCACCATACCACCAGCTCGCTGTTCTGTCAAGTCCTTTTCGGCTCCGTTCGTCAGGGCGTAGGGGCGGGGTCCTGGCAATGCCTTGCCCTCACCGATGGCCAATGAGCCGCTGCCTGATCGCCGCGTACAGCAGCAAAGCCTCGTCCATGCGCATCCATACAACGAGGCCACTGTAAACCAACAGCCCAGCCACTCCTGGCAGAGCCACCGCCAGCAGACGCTCTCCGCGGGAGGCCGCCCCTGTTGTGTATCCCAGGGCTAGAACCAGCCCCAGCATGATCGCCCCCATAGCAACAGAGGCCAGGATCGCTTTGGCCACCATGCCAGGCAGCCCCTGGCCCCTGAGGCCAGCGAGGCGGCGGTGTGTCAGGCCGAGCATGACCAGAGCGTGGCTGAAGTGCTTGCCCGAGTCTGCCAGCACCAGCCCCAACATGCCCAAAGGCCGCAAAAGGAGCAAGGCGATGACCAGGTAGACGCCAACGGAAAGGATGCCCACCAGCGCAGGCGTCAACGTATCCTGACGAGCGTAGAAGGCATAGTTGAGCGGCCAATCTATCGTGGCGAAGACAAGCCCCAAGAGGTACAATCGCAAGGCCAGAGTCGTCCAATAGGTATCATAGGAAGTGAATTCACCATGCTCGAAGAGAAAGGACACCGTCGGCTGCGCCAGGATGAAGAGGGCTGTGACTATCGGTATAATCAGCAGCAGGGAAAGACGCAGGCTCAAGCCCAGGGTGCGGCGGTAGCTTTGCCAGTCAGCGCGCGCGCTGGACTGCGCGAGCAAGGGCAAAGCTGCTGTCGAAATCGCCACTGCCACCAGACCATGGGCCGATTGCACCAGCGTTGTGGCCTTGTCCATCCAAGCGATGCTGCTATCCCCTGTTCCTGAAGCCAGGCGGCGGTCAATCGTCACCTGGAACAGGCTGATGATTAGGCCGAGGACGATGGGTGAATAAAGCGCCAGGATGCGTCGCAGGCCGGGATGATGGAGATCGAGCGAGAAGGTGAGGCGCACCCTATGCAGGCCGGGCAACTGCACAACCCACTGCAAGATGGCCGCTCCCAGAACGCCCACACCCAGGCTATAGATGTCCAAGCGGCCGGCCAAGGCAAGCATGGCGACGATGATGCCGGCGTTGTAGATGGCCACGCCCAAGGCAGGGTAGAGGAAACGCCGGCTGGCATAGAGGAATGCTGTCACCACGCCGGCCAGGTTCAAAAAGATCACCGCAGGCAGCATAACCCGCACCAGGGTCAAGGTCACGGCGCGGTTGCGGGCCTCAAACCCTCCGGCAATGAGCCAGGTGAGCTGCGGGGACAGGATTTCCAGCAACACAACAACCGCTGCCAGCAGCACGACGGTCAGGCTGAGGATGACACTGAAAATGCGCCATAATTCCTCGCGCCGTTTTAGAGCGGCATATTCGGCGAATACCGGCACGAGGGCCGAGTTGAGCATCCCGCCGATGAGCAGGTCGTAAAGTTGCCTGGGGATGATGTTGGCGACGCCAAAGGCACTCACCAGCCCTGTTGCTCCGAACAGGCCGGCGCTGATGGCCTCGCGGACCAGGCCAAGCACGCGGCTGGTCATATTCCCCAGGGCGACGATGCTCGCCGCCTGAGCGATGCCCTGCATCGCTTCCCCCGGAATGGAGGGGATGAGAGGGGCAGCGCTTTCCACGCTATTGCCCCCTGCACCCGGGGATGAGATTTGGGCGTCAGACATGGGGCAGGATCTCTTTGCGCAGCAGCTCTTTCATCGCCGCTGCCGCCTTGCCACGATGGCTCAGGCGATTTTTCAGTTCCGAGGGCAGTTCAGCCATGGTGCGAGCTAGTTCCGGCAGGTAGAAAACCGGGTCGTAGCCGAAGCCATTCGTGCCTTGGGGGGCATAGGCGATCATCCCTTCGCAGGCACCCTCTGTGAACCAAACTCGGCCCTGCGGTGAGGCCAGGGCGATGATGCAGCGGAAATGCGCCTGCCGCTTTTCCCACGGCACATCGGACAGCCGTTCCAGCAACAGACGATAGCGATCCTGATCGGTGAGGCCAGGCCCGCCGAACCTGGCGCTTTGCACGCCCGGCACCCCTTGCAGGGCATCAACGTCCAGCCCCGAATCGTCGGCCAGCGTCCAAAGGCTGCTCGCCAATGCATAAGCCTGCGCTTTCAGGTGAGCGTTCTCCGCATAGGTGTGGCCTGTCTCCGCGACTTGCAGCGTCAAGCCTTCCTCATCCGGCCAGGTTAAGGGGACCTCCAAGTCGGCGAATAGTTCCTGATACTCCCGTTTTTTCCCTGGGTTGGTGGTGGCAACCAGCAGTTTAGTCAACATATTTGCACGTCCGCTTTCTCTCGGGGGTTGATTTGCATTATCATAATAGACCTTGCCCGCCTCGTCAAAAGCGCAGATCTGCTAGTCTGCGAATCGGGCATTTGTGACTGGATGGGGATTTAGCTATAATATTACTAGAATCTCTGTGGTGACCTCTAGGCGAACCTAAAAAGATGGAATCGTTGAAAAAAGTTGGCCTGCTCTATCACCCCAAGCTGCCGGATTCGATTGAGTTGGCGAAGCAGATTGGGCAGGCATTACGACAATTGAGCGTTTCGGTCTGGCTCGGCTCCTCTTGGGACGAGGCAGCGATCATTGAACAGGTTCCTGACCTGGATATGTTCATCACTTTTGGTGGTGATGGCACAATCCTGCGCGCGGCGCGGATCGCTGCACCTCACCATATCTCTATTCTCGGAGTAAACCTGGGCCGGCTTGGGTTTCTGGCCGAGATGGAGCCGGCAGAGGTGGCGGAGAAACTGCCTCTACTTTGCGACGGCCACTATTGGCTGGAGGAACGGCTGATGCTCCATGCCGAGCATCAGCGCCAGGGGCAAACGTTGGGCGCTTACGAAGCCCTCAACGACATCGTGGTGTGCAGGGGGAACGCGGTGCGCGTCATTCGCCCGGCGGTGTTCGTGAATGGCGTGTACTTGATCACCTATGTCGCTGATGGCGTGATAGCGGCGACGCCCACAGGTTCCACCGCGTACACCCTCTCTTCAGGAGGCCCGATCGTCGCGCCGAATGTACAAGACATCATTTTGACTCCGATTGCGCCTCACCTGACGCCGGCGCGGGCTTTCGTGTTCTCTGGAAAAGAGGTCATCACCCTGGATGTGGCGACCGAATACGACGCCATTCTCACCGTAGATGGACAGATAGACATCAAACTGCTGGATAGAGATGTCGTCAAGGTGGAGGCGAGCAAGTACACCGCTCAATTCGTCCGTCTCCAACCGGCGACCTATTTCTATAGCACCCTGCTCGAGAGATTGAGAGGCCCCAACGGGTTATAGTGGTTTTTCGGTTAAACACCAGACACCAGGTTGAGCATGTTAAGCGAATTGAGCATTGAGAACTTTGCCATCATTGACCAGCTCCAGTTTCGGCTGTCGCCGGGCTTTAGCGTGCTGACCGGCGAGACGGGCGCGGGCAAGTCCATTATTATAGACGCTGTCAGCACCCTCTTGGGAGGCCGTGCCGCCAGCGAATATATCCGCACAGGCACGGAAGGGGCACGGGTGGAAGGAGTCTTTCTGCTTTCTCCGACGCTCAGGGATAAACTACAGCCCCTCCTGCAGGAGTATGGCCTGGAACCCGAGGAGGAGACCTTTATCCTGACGCGAGAGATCAACCGCTCAGGCCGAAACGTGTGCCGAGTAAATGGCCGGGCGACCACGCTGGCCGCGCTGCGGCAAATCGGCCAGCAACTGATAGACATCCACGGGCAAGGGGAGCATCTTTCCTTGCTCAACGTGCGGCAACACATAGACTTCCTGGATCGTTACGCTGGTTTGAGTGCGCAGCGGGAGGAGTTGGCTGAGATAATGCGCGCCCTGCATCAGGTGCGTCAGGAGCTTGGCACGCTCTTGCGCGACGAGCGGGAGTTGGCGCGCCGCATAGACCTTTTGCAGTACCAGATCTCCGAAATCCGGGCGGCCCGATTGCAGCCAGGCGAGGAAGAGGAGCTGACCAGGGAACGGACGCGGCTGGCCAATGCCGAGCGCCTGATCACCCTGGCTACGACCGCCTACGAAGCCCTGAGCGCGGGAAGCCAGCAAAGGGAATCCTCCCTGGATGCTCTCGGCGAGGCGATACGTGCCCTGATCAACTTGGAGCGTCTTGATGCCGAGACTGCGGAAATCCGTCGCATGGCCGAAGAAGCCTCTGAACTGTTTCAGGAAACAGCGCGCGCCGTGCGCAACTATCGTGACAACGTGGAATATAACCCTGCGCGTCTGGAAAGCGTGGAGGAGCGACTGGAACTCATTCACAATCTCAAACGGAAGTATGGCAGCTCGACTGCGGAAATCCTGCAATTCGGGCAGGCGGCAGAGCGGGAGCTGGAGAACATCTCCCACCATGAGGAGCGGAGCATCGAGCTACGCCAAGAGGAGGAACGGCTTTTGCACAAAATAGGAGAGCTGGGGGAGAGCCTCTCCGCAACTCGCCGTGAGGCCGCTTTACGCCTGGAGAAAGCGATCGAGGCGGAGCTGGCACAGTTACAGTTGGTGAACGCGCGGTTTGTCGTCTCCTTCCAGCGCACAGAGGCGGAGGATGGAGCCTTTGTGGGCGAGAAGCGCTACGCTTTCGATCATACGGGCCTGGATCGCGTCGAATTCCTGATCTCACCCAATATCGGCGAGCCGCCCAAGCCTTTGGCTTTGATCGCTTCCGGCGGCGAAACTTCGCGGCTGATGCTGGCGATGAAATCGGTCCTGTCCGCCGCCGATGAGATACCGACGTTAATCTTTGATGAAATAGACGCAGGCATCGGTGGCCGTGCGGGGAGCGTCGTCGGGCAGAAGCTTTGCAGCCTGACCAGAGATCACCAAGTGCTCTGTGTTACACACCTTCCGCAGCTAGCGGCCTTCGGTGATGCTCATTACCGGGTCGCCAAAAAAGTGGAAGGCGAACGCACGCTGACCTTCGTTGAGGAGCTTGAAGGCGAGGAACGCATCGAAGAACTCGCCTTGATGCTCGGAGGGGCGGGCAGTCAGACGGCTCGCCGCAACGTGGAAGAGATGCTGGCTCGGACGCGAGAACTGAAAAAAGGCCTACGGCGTCACGACAATATCACCACACCGGCCAAAGTTGCTCCGTAACAACGAAAAGTCCACGATATCCACGATCCCATTCCCGCTGAAATCCGCCCGTGGGTCCGTTGTTCCAAATAGAGCGCGTAACAAAGAAAAGTCCGTGATGTCTACACAGTTGTCGTTAGTCGCATCCCCCTCTAGCAACAGCCCCATGTGAATGGCATTGAGGCCGGGCGCAATGAGCACCGCAAAACGCCTGTTGCGCAAAGTCTGAGGGTTTTTCACCGTGATATCATAGACGTCCGGCCGAATGCCTACCAGGCTAAAAGTACCAAAGGAGTCGGTCGTTACCGCAAAAGCGCGATCCAGTATTCCCCCCTTGTAGAGCCTGACCTCTAGGGGAACGACCAACAGAGGGTCCGGCGGGGCTGGGCGTCCCTGTATCAGAACGCTACCTAACAACACGCCCACATGAGTCGGACTGGGTGTAGGTGTGATCGTCGGGGTTCGTGTGTTCGTCGGCGTTCGTGTGATCGTCGGGGTTCGTGTAACCGTGGGCGTCCGCGTGATGGTTGGCGTTTTGGTCGGTGTGCGCGTGGCCGTGCAGGTCGGTGTGCAGGTGCCCACGCAGGTGGCTGTTGGCGTCCACGTGTGTGTTGGCGTCCACGTGAGTGTTGGCGTGGGAGTCGGCAATGCGTACATAACCTCCAACTTGGGTCTCAGGGTACTCGCCCCGTGGTTCACAGAGATAAAGCCGAGACCAGCGGCGAAGTCTGCCTGAAAACTCTTGAGCACCAGGCCGTGGTTGGCTGCTGGATTGCTCACCCAAGCCCGTGCCAAAGAGGTCACATCCCACCCGTACCACGCACCGGAAAGGGATACGGCGACCGTACCTGCGGGCGTGCCTTGACGATCCAGAGGAACGTGATTGCAGCCAGGCGCCCACCAGAATACGCCGTTCCTGACATTGTACCAAGTCGCTTCGCAGACTTCCCAGGAACGAGCAATCCGGTAAACTCCCACGGACATCTCTCGCCCTGCAGCGCTGGACCACTCCAGGTAAAGCCGGAGTTGCGCGCTAATGACGGTCACCGTCGTCGGGATGCTACTGATATCAAAATAGATCAGCGCTGCTTTCTGATCGGCGGAGCGGACTTCCAGCGACGAATTGCCGCAGAAATTCTTTTCCCGCTCATCGTACCATTGGGAGATGTGCGTGTCTTTGCAGCCAGCATAGCCAGGAGGGCTGACCCCTTGTTGAAAGGTGATCAGGATCGGAGCGCCTGCACCTATCGCCGCAGGGCGCGTTCCGGGTGCGCTGCTGCTGGACGCGGAGACGAGCGTGGCGTTCTCCAGGTCTGCTGTGAACGCGGTGAGGAAGAGCAACGGAACACACAAGACAACGAAAACCGCAACAAGGAGGGGCCTTCTTGATATTGCTTTCATATTTCACCACCTCCGCCCCCACTAGAGCCTGTCCAAAAGCCATGCGACGTGTGATCTGCTGAACTTGGGGCCTTGTGCCTGTCAGGCACGTACACAGAGCTATTCTATTTTCCGCTTTTCGGACAGACGCCTATTACCGCCGCTACCAATTTTATCACAAAGCCTGAAAAGTGCAAAACTGCTCAGGCGAGGAGCCGTCAACGGATTTTTCAGCACAGATTACACGGATAGGTGCGTCGAGCGAACCTGTGTAATCCGTGTCTAATCCATTGACAGCTTCCCTTTCCTCATTTTGCTCTCAATACCGGAAATACATCCATCTAAGAGCGCAGAATCAAAGGCAGGTGCAGCAACGCTCGCGTGACTACACGACCATCTATCAACTCGAGGGGCAGGGAGTTGCCCTCGAAGACAACGCCTGTCTTGCGAGGCTTTTCCAGAGAAAAGGTTAAAGGCGTGCCCCCGGTTAGTTCCACAGCTTCCATCTCAACAGTCATGACCTCAAAGGTGCCGGTGAGAGGGTCAGCGCCCCATGGCAGGCCAGCCGCATAGTTAATCTGCCCGCTCTCATTGTTGAAACTCTTCTCAAATATGAAAGTAGGGCTCCAAACCGGGCCTGGCGTGATTTCCGTCGCCCGGAGATATTGGGGGTCGAAATCGAGATAGGCCTGGACGCCATCGAGTTGGTAGCTTCCTGCCCCGATCATTATTCTCACTCTGAACTTTTGTCCAAGAGGCACCGTGCTGGTTTGCGGTTCAACGGCCATGACAACATGGTCATTCTGAGTTATCCGCCTCTCAGCCTTTGGCCTTACAAGCCCCACTGATGGACCTGCCGAAGCTGCAACGATGGTCCCTGAACTCAGCCCGGCGGATATGGCCAACACCACGATCAGAACCCAATGGACTGTGACCGCCCTCTTTTTGAACCGTTGCATGTCTTTTCCCCTCTACGGTAGACCTGACCGGCTTCCCAATCTATCGAAGGATCAATGGAAGCCTGGCCACGTGTCGCACAGACGTTATAACGACCAGCCCATCGGTGACCTGCTGGAGCACCACCGTTGACATGTACACCACTATGGTATCTCGCGGCAAACCGCGATGGAAGGTAACCCACGTGCCCTCTGTAGCTGCTTTAGCCTTGAAGCGTATCGTGGCCAGTGTAAAGGTTCCTGTGGGCAAAGGCTCTCCTATCTTGCCGGCCGCATAGTTGATCTGTCCGACATCATTGTCCACCACGTTCTGGATTAGCCAGTCGAGGGCTGTGCCAGGGATGATCTGATTAGCCGGCTGGCCAGCCTGGTCAACCACTGTCAGGAGGGCGGGATTGAAGTCCAGATAGACCTGTGCGCCATCTATCGGCTGCGCCCCAGCCCTGATGACGATCTCCAAGGTAAAGACCTGACTCTCTTCCGCCACTTTGTAGGCAGGGTCCACTGCGACCGCGACCCCTGCTGGGCGAGTCGCTGTCGGGCTGGGGATGGCTGTCGGCGTCGGCGTCCACGTCGGAGTTGGCGTCATACCCTGGATAATCAGCAGCCCGTCAACATGCGCGGTCAGGATAGGCGTAAACTGGTATGTCGCATCAGTCACCCGTGGGCTACGGAAGCTGAAAGCTACAGTCGTGCCAGGCGTCGCACCCTTGGCCCTGAAGCGGATCGTCGCCAGGCAGAACCTTCCGCTAGGCGGTGTGCCGAACAGCGCGCCCGCCGCGTAGTTGATCTGCCCTGCCGCATTGTCCACCGTGTTCAGGAGAAGGGTTGGCAAAACAGTGCAAGAAATGATCTCGCCCGTCGGATTGCCCGCCGCATCCACGACCTCCAGGTAAGCGGGATCAAAGTCGAGATAGGCTTGCACGCCATCCACCAGTTGCTCGCCGCAGTCCATGATAATGTCCAGAGTGAAAATCTGCCCCTCTGTGACCACTTTTACCGAAGGCTCGACGATGATAGCGACTTGAGCCGGCCTTGGCGTCGCGGTAGCCGTAGGTGTCACGGTTGGAGTTTCCGTCGGCGTGGGGGATGGCGTCTCTGTTGGTGTGGGAGATGTGGGAGTCGGTTGCGGCGTTTCCGCAACGATCACCACGTAGCCATTGATATGCCCGCCGAGGATATCTATCCCGGCATACAGAACCCGCGTCTGCCGCGTGGAGGTGAAATTGAACTGTACGTAGGTGCCGCCGGTGGGGGCCAGGGTCTGGAAGTAGATCCTGGCCAGCCGGAAAGTGCCCGTGGGCGGGGCACCACCGCCCACATCGGCGCTATAGTCAATATATCCCTGGGCGTGGTCCACGCTGTTCTCACCGACGTAGGGCAGGGCACTCCCTGGCTCGATGGCATTGGTAGGATTCCCCACCGCGTCCACGACGCGCAAGAAGGCGGGATTGTACTCCAGATAAGCGTGCGCCCCTTCCACCGGCTGGCTGTCCGCCTCAATCATGATGTCCAGAGGCAAGATACTGCCTTGCGCCACGATATTGTGGGCTGGCCTGATGGCGATATTGACCGGCATCACCGTGTGTGTGGCAGTGGGTGTCGCCGTGGGGACACTGGTTGCGGTGGGCGTGGGCGTATCCGTTGGGGTCGCCGTCGGCGTCAGCCTCGGCTGTCCCACGATGACCACCATAGCATTCTCCACGCCATCCAGCACTGAAGTGCCGTCATACTCGGCCTTGCTCTGGCGCGGGCTTGTCAGACTGAAAGTGATCGGCGTGCCGCCCGTTGGGTTCAGGGCCTTGAAGCGAATCTTGGCCAAGATGAAGGTGCTATTGGGCGGCGTGCCCGATAGTATCCCCGCCGCATAGTCAATAGTCCCAGCGGCGTTGTCGGCTATGTTCGTGAGCACAACAGGCAAGGCGGACTGCGGAACGATCTGGTTCGTTGGCGAACCTGTGTCGTCTACGACAGCGAGAAAAGCGGGATCGAAATTAACGTACGCCTGTACGGAATCCACAGGCTGGCCGTCGGTTTGCACGACGATGTCCAGAATGAAGACCTGATCCATATCGCTTATCGTGTATGCGGGCAGGATGACCAGCCGTACCCCGCGCGTGGCAAGGGTAGGGGTATCGGTTGCCGTTGTAGTGCTTGTCGGCGTATATGTTGGAGTCGGCGTCTCCGTCGGTGTGCCGGTTGGTGTCAGTGTGTCGGTCGGTGTGGCGGTGGGGGTGGCCGTTGGCGTCGAGGTGAGGGTGCTCGTCGCTGGGGCGGTAGATGTGGCCGTCGGCGTCGCTGTGGCCGTTACGCTGATGATCACCACAGTGCCATTGCTCGCCGCACCCAAGACTGATATGCCGCTATACAGAACTTTGGTCTCGCGCGGGGCAATAAACTGAAAGGTCAGCGGTGTGCCCCATATGGCGGCCTTGGCCTTCAGGCGCATGGTGGCCAGGACGAAAGTGCCGCTGGCCGGGGGGCCGGAGAGGATGCCTGCCGCGTAATTGATGCGCCCCAACGTATTATCTGCTGTGTTTTCTAGCACTGTGGGCAAAGTCGTGCCAGGGATGATCGCGCTGGTGGGGTTGCCCATGTCATCCACCACCGCGAGATAAGCCGGGTCGAAATCTATATAGGCTTGCGCCAAATCAACGGGCTGTGCGCCAGCGTTGATGATAATGTCCAGGGTAAAAACGCTGCCCAGGGTAACGATCTTCATAGAAGGGATAATAGCAATAGAAACATTGGCCGGCTGAACGGTCGTCGCCGTGGGCGTGGCCGTCGGCGTGCCGGTCGGAGTGGCTGTCGGTGTAGCTGTCACCGTGGGCGAGGAAGTTGGCGTCGCCGTATCCCCGCCCGCTATCGTTTGCGTTGGCGTAGCTGTCGGGGAGGGCGTCTCTGTGAGAGTGGGGCCTGCTCCTTGGATCACCACCTGGCCGTCGGTGGTGCTGAGCACCATTTCCTCACCCCCAAAGGTGGCCTTGGTCTTGCGAGGCACCACAAAGGCGAATGTCAACAGGGTGTTCGCGGTCGCTGCTTTGGCTCGGAGCTGCACTGTCGCCAGGGGAAAACGACCGCTGGGCAGGGGACCGAACAAGGTGAAAGCAGCGTAATTGATATGGCCCAAAGTATTGTCATACGATTTCTGGAACTCGAGGGCGAAAGCGCCACTGCCAGTGATATTCAGGACTTCCAGATATGCCGGATCAAAGTTGATATAGGCTTGCACTGCGTCAAGCTGTTGGGTTCCGGAGTCAATGGCGATTTCCAGGGCAAAGATGTCGCCGACCATCACCGTTAGAGGAGAGGGTTCAATGGTCATATAGACCGTAGCGGCAGCCACCTGGGCTGCCGCCGCGGAGTGAGAGAGGGCGGTGAAGCCCGAAGGGGCTTCACCGCTCTTTTTGACCTGGGAGGCCACCGTAATGGGACCCGTCTGACCGAAGTTGGTGCGCAGCAGTGAAAAGTCGGCGATATCTACCACGCCATCCTGGTTAAAGTCGGCGCGAGGATCGGCGGTGCCAAACACAGTGCGCAGGATGGAGAAGTCGAAGATATCCACGATATCGTCGTCGCTCGCGTCGCCTTCGCGGAGCGTGCCGAGATGGACAGGGTTGTTGCCTGGCACCAACATAACGTTCAGCTTTCTGTTGCTGAGCGTATGCGGGTTCTTGACCGTGATACTATAGTTGCCGGTTGGCACATTCGGTATCACAAAGCCGCCGAACTGATCGCTTGTGACGGCGTACACGTTCGCGCCCACTCTAACCGTCAACTGCACAACCCAGGATGGATCTGGCGGAACTGGCCGCCCCTGCAGGCTCACCGAGCCAAGGATCGTAGCCAGGCCAGTGGTGGCCGTTGCTGTCGCCGTTCCTGTGGCCGTTGCCGTGCTAGTTGCTGTTGCCGTGCTGGTCATTGTCGGCGTGCCAGTCGCCGTAGCTGTGCTGGTCGCCGTTGCGGTCCACGTCGGCGTGCTAGTCACTGTTGCCGTGCTGGTCGCTGTTGGCGTGGGCGGCGTTCCAGTTGCTGTTGCCGTGCTGGTCGCGGTAGCTGTACCGGTCGCTGTCACCGTTCCGGTCCATGTCGGCGTGCTAGTCGCTGTTGCCGTGCTGGTCGCTGTTGGCGTGGGCGGCGTTCCGGTCGCTGTTGCTGTGTCAGTCGCTGTAGCTGTACCGGTCGCCGTCGCCGTTGCGGTCCACGTCGGCGTGCTAGTCGCTGTTGCCGTCCCTGTCCAGGTTGGCGTCGAAGTCGAGGTGGAGGTTGCAGTGCTTGTCCGGGTTGGCGTTGGCGTCATGGTGGAAGTCGCAGTCGGCACTGGCGACGACGTGCTGGTAGGTGTCGGCGTGAACGGTGCGCTGGGTATGATATTAGCAGGGTCTGTGATCGAGAGGCCCCCGTCACACTGATCATAAGGGTCGTACCAACAACCGATGACCGTGACCTCTTGCCCAACATACTGGCCCAAGGTTCCGGTCAAGTCCTGCACATAGATTATGACCCCTTGCGGCGTGATCAAGTAGTGCGTATGGCGACAGGCCCCTTGATACACATACACGACACCACGCACCGTCTCCGTCACACACGCGATGGTCTCATTGCTGACGTAGATATCAAAGGGGTCGGCAGGGTCGTACCAGAACTGCATGCGCGCCGGTGTGATGGGCAGTGTCACTGTGATGCCACAGCCGTCATAGGATAGCTCGATGCGCTCGGAGGTCCAGTCCGTGGTCAGCAGATAATCTTCGCCGGGCGGGAGCTGCACGTCGGTGTAACGATCGGGCAGGGTGTTGAACTGCTCGACACTCCAGGCGTCAGGCAGCCCGTCGCGGATCAGAAGCAGCTCTTTCAATTCGCCGAAGAACTGCGGGTCACGCGCTTCATCCTGGATGCGGAGGGCGAAGGCTGGCCTATTGTAACGCAGATCGCCTACGCAATCCTGGTTACGAATGCGCTCGATATCTACGACCACGGTATGCTCATAGTTGAAAGGAGGCATCACAGTTATAATAGCGGTGTCTCCACACACGCTGCTCATGCCCCGGAAATAGCCTTCCAGTTTCTGCGAGTCCTGGCGGTTGATAAAGTTGACCTTCGGCACAGGGGTGCGGATCGTGATGAACTTGAACTCATAAGGCTCATCGCCGGGGATGATCACATCGGCAGGTACGGTCTTGATGGCCACCACATTATACTCGTGGCCGTCCACGAAGAACCGCTTCAGGTACCAGGGATCGCCTGGCTCCATGTCGTGCTGGCCGTTGGCGTTGTCTATGGCCGAATGGGTGGCTCCCAGAGCGCGCCCGATGACCAAGCTGACGTTCTCGGCGCTGGTATTTATGGCCTGCACCCAGCAGAACCACGCGCCATTGAGTTGGCCCAGGTTGTTGCTCCCTGCCGGGATACGGAGCACCTGGGTGCGATTGACGATGGCCATATCCCGCACACTGAACAGCCAGGCCAGTTGCACGCGATCCGGATGCAATGAATAAACACCGCCAGGATAGGTGTGCAGGCCGCCGCCGGTGTACCAGAACTGGAGTTCGGCACCGTTGGGCGTCACATTCTCCAGCGTGACCATGAAATCCAGGAACATGGCGCTTTCACCGCGGCCAAGGGCAACACCTTCAGCGGCAAAGACGACCAACTCGTCGCCGCTCAGTTCAACTCCATCTGTATCCAGCGTGTCGGTTATACCGTTGCCATTGAAATCCGCCGCGATGCCGGTCACCCTCGCCAGAGAACGCTCGCTGTGGACAGTGGCAACGTCTTCAACCCCGTCGAACTCAACGTCAAAGGTGGTCAGGCCATAGCCGCAACTCGGTAGCAAGGCTGGTGGCAAGTCGCCGTTTACAGGCATGGGCAATTGATCAGCCCTTGTACCAACAGGGAAGGCCAACTGGCTGCTGCCCGGCTGGCCATAGCTGGGATTGCCGACGGTACCGGTGGTGTCCACAAACATATAAGTGAACTCTTGCACCAGGGCAGGGAAGGTGTATACCTCGGTGTAAGTGACTGGGCTTGTGGCCCTCAAGACCTTGTCCAGATACTCCGGTTCGTACCACATGCGGAAGAAG
>CAYPON010000016.1:0-24488 GCA_964412315.1 uncultured Anaerolineae bacterium
TTGCTTTCCTATCCTCCCCCGCAACCCCAATCCCCCAACGGTGTTCTTACAGCCAAGAGAAGCGGTGGCAAAGTGGCCGTCCATAATGGCCAGCCAAAGGCCAAGGCGGTAAGTGGACGGTCGCTCCGTTTCTCGGAATTGCAGATTTGGCAAACCTGCAACTTGCAATCTGCAACCTGCAAACAACAAGGAGGCAAGGTGATCAAAACCGTTCTCTGTGACCTGTTGGGCATCAAGTATCCGATCATACAGGGGGGCATGGCCTGGGTTTCCACTTGGGAACTGGCTGCAGCGGTGTCCGAGGCAGGGGGACTTGGCATCATTGGCGCGGGCAATGCTCCTGCGGATTTCGTGCGCGATCAGGTGCGCAAGACGAAGGAGCGCACGACGAAGCCCTTCGGCGTCAATATCCCGCTCTTTTCACCCTATGTGGATGATGTGGTGGGCGTGTGTATTGCCGAAGGCGTGCCTGTCGTGACCACAGGGGCAGGCAGCCCCAGCGCGATCATCCCGCCGCTCAAAGCCGCCGGCATCAAGGTCATTCCCGTCGTCGCTTCGGTGGCCCTGGCCAGGCGGTTGGAGAGGCTGGGCGTGGATGCCCTCGTCGCCGAGGGGATGGAATCGGGCGGGCACATCGGCGACGTCGCTACGATGCCCCTCGTGCCACAGGTCGTGGACGCGGTCAAGATCCCCGTGATCGCGGCGGGCGGCTTTGCCGATGGCCGCGGGCTGGTGGCAGCGCTTGCTTTGGGGGCGGTAGGTGTGCAGATGGGCACGCGCTTCATCTGCACCACTGAGTGCTATGTGCACCCCAACTATAAGGAAAAGATCGTCCGCTCCGGAGATCGCGCTACCATCACTACTGGCCACTCTTTGGGCCATCCAGTGCGCGCTATTCGCAATGAGATGACCAATGAGTTCGCCGAGATGGAGAAAAAGGGCATCTCCGAGGAGGACATCATCGCCTTCGGCACGGGCAAGCTACGGCTCGCCGTCATTGAAGGGGATGTCGTGCATGGCTCGGTGATGGCCGGGCAGATTTGCGGCCTGGTGAATGACATCGTCCCTGTGGCCGTGCTCCTGGAGCGGATCATGGCCGAGGCGGAGCAGATTTTGGATCGGTTGACGTTGCTCAGGAAATAATCCGCAGATAAACGCAGATGCCCCAGATGTCAGAAGAATCTGCGTGAATCTGCGTCATCTGTGGATTAAGGAGGGATGTTGGAGTGCCGAAAAGAGTAGTGGTCACCGGGATGGGAGCGATCACGCCGGTGGGACAGAATGTGGCCGAACTCTGGGCGGCAGTGCGGGATGGTCGCTCCGGCGTGGCGCGGATTACCTCCCTTGACGCGAGCGATCTGCAAACGCAGATCGCCGGCGAAGTCAAGGGCTTCGACCCCATTGCCCGTTTCGGGGCGAGAAATGCCCGCCGCCTGGACCGCTTCATGCAGTTCGCCATCGTCGCTGCAGAGGAGGCTGTCGCCGATGCGGGACTGGCGATCACTGCCGAGAATCGGGATCGCGTCGCCGTCATCATCGGCAGTGGCATCGGCGGCATGGGGACGCTGTTGGAACAGGTGGATGTCTTGCGGGAGAAGGGGCCGCGCCGCGTCAGTCCCTTCTTGATCCCCATGATGCTGGCCGACTCGGCTGCGGGCCAGGTGGCGATCAACCTGGGTGTGCGTGGGCCGAACATGGCCATCCTCTCCGCCTGCGCCAGCAGCGCTAACGCCATCGGTGAAGCAGGGGAGATCATCCGACGGGGAGACGCCGATGTCGCCATCTGCGGCGGGACGGAGGCGGGCATCCTGCGCCTGGCCATTGCTGCCTTTAACGTCATGGGCGCGCTCTCTACGGAGAATGGTGATCCCCCACGCGCCTGCCGCCCTTTCGATGCCACGCGCAGCGGCTTCGTGATGGGGGAGGGGGCAGGGATTATTGTGCTAGAGTCGGAGGAGCACGCGCGGGCACGAGGGGCGCGGCTGCGTGGCGAGTTAGTTGGCTATGGAGCCTCTGCCGATGCCTATCACATCGTCGCCCCTGACGAAAATGGCTCCGGCGCGGCCCTGGCCATGCGTCGCGCCCTGGAAAATGGTAGTATCTCCCCACGAGAGGTGGATTACATCAATGCCCACGGCACGGGCACCTCTCTGAACGATGCTGCGGAGACATTAGCTATCAAGACTGTCTTTGGCGCGGACGCCTACCGTGTGCCGGTCACCTCCACCAAGCCGGTTACGGGACACTTGCTGGGCGGGGCAGGCGCGGTGGAGGCAATCATCAGCCTCAAGGCGATGGAGGAAGGATGTATCCCGCCAACGATCAACTACGCCACGCCCGATCCCGCCTGTGATCTGGATTATGTCCCCAATGTCGCTCGCGCCGCCACCCTGCGCATGGTGATGAGCAACTCCTTCGGCTTCGGCGGGCACAACGCCACCCTCATCTTTCGGGCTATATAAGGATCGCATCACAGAGATCACGGAGAACACAGAGAATGAAAAGTAAGGAACAAAACAACTCGGTGTGCTCTGCCTCCTCTGTGGTGATTTCTAGAGGAGCGGGATGACCATTCAAGCGCAGATCGTGGGCTGGGGGAGGTACCTGCCCAGTCGCGTGCTGACCAATCAAGACCTGGCCGCGATGGTGGACACGAGCGACGAGTGGATTCGCCAGCGGACAGGGATCATGGAACGGCGCATTGCCGCGCCGAATGAGACCACAGCGGAGATGAGCCTGCGTGCAGCGCAAGACGCGCTGCGCATGGCCGGCATCTCCTCGGAGGACATTGACCTCATCATCGTGGCGACGTCGACGCCGGATCAAGAGTTCCCCGCCACGGCCTGCATCTTGCAGGATGCCCTCGGCGCAACCCATGCTGGAGCTTTCGATTTGAGCGCGGGATGCTCTGGCTTCGTCTATGCTCTAGCCATGGCCGGAGCAGCCATCAGCGCGGGCACGACGCGCCTGGCGCTGGTCGTGGGTGCCGAGAAACTCTCCCGCATCATAGACTGGAGCGACCGTGCCACCTGTGTCCTCTTTGGGGATGGGGCGGGCGCAGTGGTGTTGCGCGGCGGAGAAGGGCCGACCGGAATTCTGAGCACCACCCTCGGCGCAGATGGCTCCGGTGCCGACCTGCTCGCCCTGCGCCCGAAAGAGTCGGATGATCCCAATGGACGTGGGCCGTATATCACTATGGATGGCCGCCGCGTTTTCAAATTCGCCACGCGGGTCATGGCCTCCGCCGTTAACCGGGTGGTCAGCGAGGCCGGCTTGAGCATGGCCGATTTGCAGCTCATCATCCCCCATCAGGCAAACCAGCGCATCATAGACGCGGCGTGCGAGGAGATGGGTTTTCCGGCAGAAAAGACCTTCAGCAATCTGGAATATTATGGGAACACCTCCGCGGCCTCGATCCCCATCGCCCTTTGCGAAGTGGTGGAGGAGGGCCGCCTGGCAGACGGCGACCTGGTGGCGCTGGTAGCCTTTGGCGCGGGCCTTAGCTGGGCTGCCGCGCTGATCCGCTGGGGTCGGGTGGAAAGGGTTGTCTGGTATAAAGCTTTCCGCGCCCGGATCGTGAGGTGGTGGGCTACAGCCCGCTGGCGGATGCGTCGCCTGGCACGGCGGATTGAGATACGCTTGCGGCGGCTGTTAAGGCGTAGGACAAATAGGGATGCACAGGATGAGTCAGCAAATTAACTGGATTGAGCAGATTATGTTCACGTTAATCCGCTTAATCCACTGATAGAGCCAAAAAGCTGGATTTGCTGGCTAACGGGGATTGGTATATGATTATTTGTATACGAGCGATGGTCTTTCTGCGTCCTACGATCTTGAACTCCCAGGGAGGCAGTTATGCTTTGGTCTGAGATTCGGAGAGCTTACCCTAGCCAGTGGCTTGTCGTTGAAGCTTTGGAGGCACATACAACATCTGATCGCCGACGGCACCTCGATCGTCTGGCCGTGATTGAGACTTGTCCCGACGGGAGCGCAGCTATGCAAAGCTACCGCTACCTTCACCAGCAATATCCCCAGCGCGAGTTCTACTTCGTGCATACCAGTCGTGAAAAGCTTGACATCCGCGAGCAAACATGGTTAGGTATCCGAAGAGGCCGTGAAACTAACACTTAAGGATAACCTCCCCTTTACAACAGTCGCCATTGCCTACCATGGGGCTGTTATTCAAATACCAAACGTTCTTATTGATACGGGTTCGGCCACCACCATCTTGGCGGCCGACATTGTGGCTTCCATCCAGATTGTTCCCTCACCGCAGGATATCTTGTATGCCATTCGGGGCATCGGCGGTAGTGAAGTCGTCTTCAACCGTCGAGTTGACTATTTACAGGTGGGCGAGTGCAGTCTGCGTGATTTTGAGGTAGAGATAGGCGGCATGGACTACGGATTTGAGATCAATGGCATCCTTGGGATGGATTTTCTGGCGCGCGCAGAAGCAATAATCAACCTGCGCGAAATGAAAATCGAATTTGGCGATGTTGACGCGCGAGTAAAAGGAGCCATAAGATAATGGAAACAAAAAAGATGCCCTGGAAATACTCCATTTGCAATGAGTCCTTCGAGGGGTGGCCGCTGGAACGGGTGGCCTCCTTTGTCGCCGGGTTGGGCTATCAGGGGCTGGAGTTAGCTCCCTACACCCTCTGTCGGCTGGTGACTGACCTTTCGGCGGAGGAGCGTCGCCGTATCCGCCGCACCGTTGAAGACACGGGGCTGGCTGTGGCCGGGCTGCACTGGCTGCTGGCGCGGACGGAGGGCTTGCAGTTGAACGATCCCGACCCAACAGTCCGGCAGCGGACGGCAGAGTATCTGCTGGCTCTTATTGACTTTTGTGCCGATGTCGGCGGGAAGATACTCGTCTTCGGCTCGCCGCAACAGCGGGGCATTCGTCCCGGCTACACGAAAGAACAAGCCTGGAAAAGCAGCGTCGAAATCATGCGCTGCTGTGGCGCACGCGCTCTGGAGCGCGGCGTGGTCTTTTGCGTCGAGCCGCTCACGGACCGCGAGACCAACTTCATCACCTCTGTAGATGAAGCGGCGGAGCTTGTGCGGCGGGTGGATCACCCCGGCTTCCAGATGATGGTGGATGTGAAGGCCATGGCCCAGGACCCACGTCCCGTGTCCGAGCAAGTCCGTCTGGTCTTTCCCCTGATCCGGCATGTCCACGTCAACGATCCGAACCTGCGCGGGCCGGGGATGGGGAGCCTGGATTTCCGCCCCATTCTGCGCACGCTGTGGGAACTGGGCTATTCCGGCTGGCTATCGGTGGAGACCTTCGACTTTTCTCCAGGCCCGGAGCTGCTTGCGCGGGAAAGCATGGCCAACCTCCGCGCGGCAGAACCGAAATGAGAAGCAAACCACAATCCGCAGATTTACGCAGATGGACGCTGATTAGAGATGCATTTCCACGCTAATCTGCGCTCATCTGCGGATAAAAGGGGGATAGAAACGGCGTGGACAAAGTCAGAGCAGTATTGGTGGGATGTGGGGGGATCAGCGGCGCCTGGCTCAAAGCGATCAAGGGGATGGACGATGTGGTATTGGTGGGCCTGGTGGACATCGTCGAGGTTGCGGCGAGAAAGAGGGCCGAAGAGTATAACCTGCAGGATGCGGTGATTGGGACGGATCTCATGTCTGTCCTGAAGCGAACGCGGCCCGACGCCCTGTTCAACTGCACCGTGCCGGAGGCGCATCTGCCGGTCACGCTCACGGCCTTGGAGCACGGTTGCCACGTCCTGGGCGAAAAGCCACTGGCCGATTCGATGGAAAACGCCCAAAGAATGGTAGAGGCAGCGCAAAAGGCGGGCAAAATCTTCGCTGTGATTCAGAACCGGCGCTACGATCCGCGCATTCGTCGTCTGCGCCATTTCCTCGCCTCCGGCGCCATCGGGCTGCTCACCACGCTGAACTGCGACTTTTATATCGGCGCACACTTTGGCGGCTTCCGCGAGCGGATGGAACATGTGCTCTTGCTCGATATGGCGATCCATACCTTTGATCAGGCTCGCTTCATCTCCGGCACCGATCCGATCTCGGCATACTGCAAGGAATGGAACCCGGCTGGCTCCTGGTACGATCATGCTGCCTCCGCCGTGGCTGTCTTTCAGATGAGCGGTGGCCTCGTCTATACCTATCGGGGCAGTTGGTGCGCCGAGGGGCTGAACACCACCTGGGAATCCGACTGGCGGATAGTTGGCGTCAAGGGGAGCGTGAAATGGGATGGTGCGGACGTTTTCCAGGCGCAAGTGGTGGCCAAAACCGGCGGCTTTAGCTCCGAAATGGCGGATGTAGAGATGCCACCCTTCGACGCGGGCAGCAAAGTGGGCAGCCATGCCGGCAACATTCGCGAGTTCGTGCGTTGCGTACAGACCGGCGAGATCCCCGAGACAGTCGCCAGCGACAACATCAAGAGCCTAGCCATGGTCTTCGGCGCCATCCAGAGCGCGAAACTGGGCAAAGAGGTCAAGATCACATACTGAACTGCAGAGGGCACAAAGATCACAGAGAGAACAAATTCTATATACCTCTGTGTTCTCCGTGGCCTCTGTAGTGACATCTCAGAACAGCCCGTATCCCTCTGCACCTTTTATCGTCTATAGATGCAGGGAGTGATCCCAACAGAGGAAATAGAGCAGGCTCAGCCCCCCACTGACTTGTGCTCTATTTCCTACTTCTCTGATGGGCAAGACCTGACAGGTTCTCGCAGCCTGTCAGGTCTTATTAGTTGAGGAAGGGATGAGCGAAACAACGCTTCTGCGCATGGCGATTGATATTGACGGCGTTTTGGCAGACCTGATCAGCAGCTTCCTGCCGCTAATGAACCGCCACTTCGGGCGGAATCTAGAGCCGCAAGACATCACCCGCTACGCTTTTGAGGAGGTGGCGCAGGTTTCCGCCGCTGAAATGAACGCCTTTATGCGCAGCCTGGCCGACAGTGGCTTCTACCAGCGGCTGTCGCTGCTGCCGGGAGCTGTGGAGGCCCTGTCCAGGTTGCAGGGCCGCGCCCATTTGCACCTCATCACCTCTCGCCCTCTTATACTGGAGGCGCAAACTCGCGCCTGGCTTCACTCCCACAACATCCCCTATCATCAACTCAGCTTTCGCCACCGCACGGCCAAGCTGTTACCAGAGGACCACGCTGACGTGGTAGTAGAGGATGACCGCGATGCGGCGGCTGTGGCGGCCAGCCTCGCTCCCCGCGTGTTCCTGTTAGACTACCCTTATAACCGTGGCGGCGTGCCCCTACCCCCGCATTGTCTGCGCGTCCACAACTGGGCCGAAATCCTGGTTCACCTGGGTTTATAGCTGATCGCTGTTTTCATTCGCGGAGCACCGCTCCCTCGTAGGCGTCCAGCAGCACGATATCGCCGTCCTTCAACAGGGAAGTAATGCCTGGCAGGTTGGCCACAGCGGGAAGCCCGTACTCCCGTGCCACCACCGCGCCGTGGGAGAGCAGCCCGCCGCACTCCAGGATCAGCCCGCCCAGGGTGCCAAATACAGGTGTCCAGCCTGGATCTGCGCCGCGCGTCACCAGGATGTCCCCCGCTTTCAGTTCAGCCAACCTTTCCGGCGAGATGACGACCTTGACCGGCCCTCGCGCCAGGCCTGGGCTGACCGCCTTGCCTTGCCAGCAGTTCGAGGAATCAGCCCGCGAGATGAGAGGACGATTCCCCTGCAGGAAGGGAGGATAGGCCAGGGCAGGGGAAGCCGCCTCATCGCGCAGGAGACGCGCATGTTCTCCCCGCCTCTTTCGCATCTGACGAACGGGAAGCGGCACGCCCCGCGTGACACAGTCCTCGATCTCGCTGATCGTGGCGAAAAAGATATCCTCTGCCCTGTCCAGGATGCCATCTCGCGCCAGCCTTTCTCCCAACGACAGGAAACAGGCGCGTTGTAAGGCCAGGCTCTGCTGCCAGTGGAAACGCTGATCCTCGCGCAAGGCCATGTAGCGGCGCGCCCAGTGCAAGAGCAGCGCAAGGAAGGGGTAAGCCAGTCGCGCTCGCCAGCCCCGGCCCAGAGCCTGGCGTAGCCCGTTTGGGCCGGGAGAGGGACGGCTCTCATTGGGCATCTTCTCCCCTTGCCAGGCCCGTATCAACTTGTCCAGAAGCGGCATGACTTGCGCGGGATCAGCAGCAAAGGGGGCGAGCCGGATATCCAGGCCGAAGGAGCGATGGCCATATCGCTCCAGGAAGGAGGCCAGAGCTTCGGCCAGGGGGCCACCCCCTGCCTGGATCGCCTCATAGCTCAACGGTGGCGACTGCCCTTCCCGCATTGCCAGCGCGGCCAACTCTTGCAGCGCCTGGTTCATCTGGAGCGAGAGATTTGGCGTGTCGGACACAAGCGTCGCCGCCAGATGCGCAGCTTCCTTCCGCCCTTTCAGCAGGCTCAAGGCTCGCCGCAAAAGACTATAGGAAAGATCGGCGTGCGTCAGGCTCCAGCGGTGCAGACGCAAGAGTTCCACATCCAACGCGCGTGCCCGCGAGATCGTCTCCCATAAACTGACACTCACTTCATGCCCTTCGTGGTTAGCTATCTTGGGTGCATCCAGACGAGCCTGCAAGTCGGCCATGATTTCCTGGTGGCGCCTCATGAAGCGCCGCCAGAGGCGATAATGGCGCCAGGGTAGCCATCCTTCTCTGTTGGTGAGGAAGGCCCTCATCATGGGAAGCCAAAAGCCAGGGTGCCAGATCGGGCGTGGGAAAGGGACCCGGCGACGCAAGGAGGCATCCCCGCCGGGAAAATAGCGATGGGCATCCTCTGGCAAAAACAGCTCGGGGAAAGGCTTGTAAAGCATCTGGAAGATCGCCAGGTTGATGTAGGGATGGCCGCGGTAAAGTTTCGTCAAGGGTATCTCGCTGGCCAGGGGCACACCCATATAGCGCAAGGGATCACGAAAGGCAAGCTCTTCCAGGAAGGGGCGCACCAACGACCAGCCCAAAGGGGAGACAGGCTGGGGGAATCGCTCGTTGAGGAAACCAGCCGTCCACAGTTCATTGTCCGAGGGAAAGGAGGCAGTGAAATAGCCGGAAGAGAGGGTAGTAATCGGGCGGGACTGGAGGATAAAGACGCGGCCTTGCCACTGTCCCCACTCGATGTCCTGAGGATGGCCAAAAACCTCCTCCGCCTTCTTGACCATACTGGCCAGTTTGCCGGCCTCCTCCGGACTCAGGACAAAACGGGAACGAAGAGAGTCGGGCACTGGCCGAAGCTCTGTGCCCTGGTTGGCCTGGGCGCACGGCTGCCGGCAGAGAGCCTTTTCGCCGAGTTCCTCCTTTTGCAGTTTCCAACCCTGCGCAGAAGCATCCGGCGACAGTGTATAGCGATCCGGCGTCGTTTCGCCGTGGACGACGCCCCCGGTTAGCCCCCACGCTGCTTCGATCACGACCAACTCCTCACCTTGCAGAGGGTCGCGGGAGAAAGCAACGCCACCCGCCTCCACAGGGATGAAAGGCTGCACCAAAAGCGCCATTGCGGGATGCGATGTCGTCCCCCCCTGTCTCTGCCGGTAGGCGAGGGCGCGCGGCGACCAAAGGGAGGCCCAACAAAAGCGGACAGCGTCCAGCAAGCCCGCTTCATCGCCAATGTTGAGCATCGTTGCTGCCTGCCCGGCGAAGGAAGCATCCAATTGGTCTTCCGCTGTCGCTGAGGAGCGAACGACCACACGGGCGGTGGCGGGTTCGGCCTGCAGAAGCTGGTAGTAAGCCGCAAACAACTCCTGGCGGAGGTCAGCAGGAATCTCAGCGTGTAGCAAAGTTGTATGCAAACCTTGACCTGCCGTAGGCGGCACGTCCAGGCTGTCATCCTGCCCGTTGGCGGCCAGGAAAGCGTGGTATGCCGCCGTGGTCAGGCAGAATCCGGGCAAGACCGGCAACCCAGCGCGCAGAAGCAGGCCCAGGGCTGCGGCCTTGCCGCCCACCAGCGTTCTCTGGTCGGCAGTGATCTCCTGTAGCCAGAGAATCCAGTTCGACATTTCTATCCCCTGGGACCCCTTGAGCTGAGCAACTCTCTCGTATCCATAACCTGCCTCCTTTTGGCGGCGAGAAGCTCGCCCGTCCATGACATCCATTGTCGCATTCCCTCTCCTGTGCATTACAACAATACAGCAGATTCATTTTCCTGTCAATCCTATTATCGCCCTTCAATTGACCATATCGGTCAGAGGTGCTATAATGTTTATATCTGTTTGTAGATGGCCGGGATTCGCTTCCCGCCCTGGGGGAACCGATTCCCAGCATTTGCTTTAAGGGGGCTTGCCTATGACCGTGAACGCCAATGTGCCTTTGGATACAGTCTCAGCTCTGGACCAGATGGATGCCGGCATTTTTATTACCGACCCAGCCGGCACCATCATATTCATGAACCGCTTCCTGCGCGATCAGTTCGGCGACGGCATGGGGCGGAACGCCTGCGAGCACTTTTACGGGCAGCGTAAGCTTGGCGAGAGGTGGGTGGTGCAAGAGTGCCTGGCCGTTGGCCGGGCGGAGCGCGCCACCTACACCGATGACGATGGCCGCCATTGGGATTATGTGGCCTCGCCCTTGCGGGATGCGAGAGGCCAGGTTGTTGGGGCCATCGTCCGCGTGACCGATGTCAGCGACCGCGCCCGCGCGGAAGAGGAGGTGCAGCGACGTAGCCAGGAACTGATGGCTTTGAATATCGCGGCGCGGACCATCGGTAGCAACCTGGACCTACACCTCGTTCTGGAAAAGCTTTTGGAGATATTGGGGCAGTTTGTGGACTACGATGGCGCTAATGTGCAGTTGGTGGAGGGGAACGAACTCCGCCTCCTGGCCGCACGCGGCTATCCTAACCGCGAGGAGGTGTTAAAGGTCGTCTTTGACGTGCGCACGTATGCCCATTTCCAGGCGATGGCAGCCAGCGGCCAAGCGGTGATCGTTCCCGATGCCCAGCAATGCCCCGAATGGATCTGGCAAGAGGCCACCTCCTATATCCGTTCCTGGATAGGCGCACCGCTGCTGGTGGAAGGCAAGCTGATCGGAATTCTTAATGTCGAAAAAGACCAGCCGAACCACTATACCGACCAGGATGCGCGTTTTATGACCGCCCTGGCCAGCCAGGCGGCCATTGCCATCCAGAATGCGCGGCTTTATGAACAGGCCAGGCGGCGCGCGGCTGAGCTGGAGGCCCTACGCCAGGTGAGCCTGGACATCACCAGCCGACTGGACCTGGACGATCTTCTGAAAACAATCGTGGAACGCGCCGTCGGCCTGCTCGGCGCTGAGCGGGGAGGGATGTATTTCTATCTTCCTGAGCAGGACGTGCTGGAATGGCGCATTGATGTGGTGCCTAACGGGGTGCCCATCGGCTCGCGATTGCGTCGTGGTGAAGGGCTGTCCGGCAAAATCCTGGAGACTGGCCGGCCCTTGATCGTGGACAATTACGCGACTTGGGAGGGCCGTGCGTCTATCTATGAGGGCTACCCTTATAGCTCTAATGCCATCATCGGTGTGCCGGTGCGCTGGGGAGATGAGTTTCTCGGCGTGATCAACGTGAGCGCCGCGCCCGGACAAGACACTTTTTCCGAGCAGGACGCAGAACTCTTGACCCTGTTCGCTAACCAGGCGGCGGTCACCATTCAGAACGCGCGGTTCTATAAACAGGCACGCGAATTGGCTGCTTTCAACCAGGGCCTGCTCAACGTCCTGGCCGACGGCGTATCCATCGAGGATGAGCGAGGCTTTTTCACTTTCGTCAGCGAGCGCCTCTGTCAATTGCTGGGCTACGAAGCCAAAGAGCTTTTAGGGCAGCATTATTCCTCTGTGGTGGCTCCGGCGTATCGAGAGAAAGCGGACACGGAAACCGCCAAGCGGCCTCAAGGCATCAGCAGCCGCTACGAATCCGCGTACGTGACGAAGGACGGTCGAATCATTCCAATAATCGTTAGTGCGTCCCCTCTCTTCGAGGATGGTGTCTTTCGCGGTGTAGTCGCCACCATGACCGACATCACGGAGCGCAAGCGAATGGAGGAGGAGCTTCGCCGCGAGCGCGATTATGTGCAAAGCATCATGGACACGGCGCAGGCGATCATCCTGATGCTCGATCCGCAGGGCAAAATCGTGGACTTTAACCGCTATGCGGAGGAACTAACCGGGTATCGCCGCCTGGAGGTGCTGGGGGTTGATTGGTTTGAGCGATTTATCCCCCAACGCGATCGAGACGCGATCGGCGATGTGTTTGCCCAGGTGCTCACCAATATTGGAGGGGAAACGAATATCAATCCGGTCCTTTGCCGGGATGGGCGCGAGGTCACCATTGCCTGGCGCAATGCTCTGCTTAGAGATGCTGAGGGACGAGTTAGTGGCATCCTGGCTATCGGCATAGATACTACCGCGCAGGTGGAGATGCTGCGCGCCTTAGAATGGACGGAGCGAGAATACCGCGACCTCTTCGAGTCCGCGCCGGTCGGCTATCACGAGTTGGACACGAACGGTTGCATCCGCCGCGTCAACCGCACCGAGTGCCAGATGCTTGGCTACACCCCGGAGGAGATGATCGGTCGGCCGATCTTCGATTTCGTGGTCCCTGAGCAGCGAGATGAGGCGCGGAAGGCCGTGCGTGGCAAGATACACGAAGGCGTCCTGCTGCGCCCTTTCGAGCGGCAATACCTCTGCAAAGATAGCACTGTGCGGGAGATACTGATCCAGGATAGACTGATCCGCGATGTGGAGGGCAAGATCGTGGGCATTCGCTCCACTCTGCAGGATATTACCGAGCAGAAACAGGTGCAAAAGGCTCTCCTACGGGCAGTACGGCTGGAAGCCCTCGGCCAGATGGCTGCCGGCATCGCCCACAACTTTAACAACATCCTGGCCAGCATCCAGGGATACGCCGACCTGGCCCTCTACGACGTGCAGGAAAAGCCAGCAGTGTTGCGCGATGATCTGCAACAGATTCTCGCCGGCACCCGCGACGCGGCTCAGGCAGTGCGCCGCCTGCAGGCACTCTACCGCCCGGCGGATGATACTAGCGACTTCGAGGTGGTAGACGCCAATGCGCTGGTAGAAGAGGCAGTCGCCCTGACACGCCCGCGTTGGAAGGATGAACCGCAACGACAGGGACTTACCATCCAGGTTGTCACTGATTTGACCCCGGTTCCCCGTGTTTCCGGCAACCCGGGCGAACTGCGGGAAGTGCTGACCAATCTCATCTTTAACGCTGCAGATGCCATGCCCACAGGAGGCATGATCACGATCCGCACCCGCCAGGATGGTGAGTCAGTCTTGCTGGCCGTCGAGGATACCGGCACCGGCACGACGCCGGAGCAACAGCGGCGGATCTTTGAGCCTTTCTTCACGACCAAGGGCCTGGGGGGAAGCGGCCTGGGCCTCACCGTCTCGCAAAGCATCATCCAGCGACACAGGGGCGAGATTCAGTTCCAGTCTCAACTGGGCAAAGGAACCTGCTTCACGATCCGACTTCCGGCAGTGGAGCCAGCGAAGGAGGTCGCTGCCCCGGAGCGCGGAGTGGAGCTTCCCCAGGGGCGCCGCATCCTGATCGTAGATGATGAGGACATGGTGCGCAGGGTGTTGGAGCGGATCCTGGTGCGCTCCGGGCAGAAGGTGACCGCCGTATCTGGGGGCCGAGAAGCGATCGAGACGTTGCGCAAAGACGATTTCGACATGGTGATCACAGACCTGGGGATGCCAGGGGTCTCGGGCTTTGATGTGGCCCACTATGTGAAAGAACATCGCCCCGCTTTGCCGGTGATCCTGGTCACAGGCTGGGGAGCGACAGTCACACCGGAGCAGATGCAGGATGCCGGAGCAGTCGGCATGATCGCCAAGCCGTTCCGCCATGAGCAGTTGGTGGCCGTGTTGGGAGAGCATTTGCGGTGAGTGGGAGAGGAAAGGGTTTTTGATCCGTCGCACACTGCTGTTGATAGTGATCCTTCTGCTAGGTGGGTGCTGGTTTCGATCCCCTGGGCTGCCCGTGGATAGGCAAGGAGCCACGTCGCCGCCAACGCACCGGCTCGCCCCAACTCCAGTTACAACATTGCTCTCAGCGCCGTTGGCTGCAATGATGCCGGCTTCAGCCGCCCTCACGGCGACACCTTCGCCATCACCGACCGAGACCTCCATCCCCACAGCGACCGCTTCCGCGACGCCTACTCCGCTGCCGCGGCTCATTCGCATCGCTTTGCCCGCTACTTGGGCTGACTATGGGCCACAGTTGGCGGGGTTCTTCGCCCGCCAGGGAACGTATCACCTTTCTGTCGGGACGGTTGCCGATCCCGCCCAGGCAGCGCAAGCCTGCGCGGAAGGCCGCGCCGACCTGGCACTGTATGAGGGCCATCTGCCTTTGACAGGGCTGGTCGCTTATCCTTATCAGTGGAAGCGATTAGCGGCGGTTGTGTCCTTCACGACCCCCCTGGAACGAGTCAGCAGCGATACGTTGCGCTCGCTATTCCAGGGCGATGACCAGGTGCGCTCTCGGCTGGGCATCAAAGGCGCTCTATCCTGGGACGCCAGGGGGTTGGAGATCCTTGGCCTGTCCCGGCAAAGCGGAGTGGAGCTTCTTCCGGCAGAGGACCTGCTCAAGCGGGTGGAAAAGAACAAATCGTTGCTGGCTTTGCTTCCCTATGCGGCCATCTCTCCCGCTGTGCGCGCCTTGCGCATAGATGGCCTCCGCCCTGGCGACGAAGGATACGGGCTGGTTTACCAAGCAGCCGTGCTTGTGAGGCCAGACCCCCTGGTGCAGGCTCTCGCCGCAGAACTGGCCGCGCTGCTACGGGCCGAGCTGCCGACAGAAGGCGAAGAGATCCTCCTGGCGGTCGTCGGCGATGTCATGCTGGCTCAGACGGTGGGAGAGACGATCGTTCGCCACGGCCCGGCCTATCCCTTTGCTGCGGTACGTTCACTCCTTACGAAAGCGGACCTGACACTGGGCAACCTGGAATGCGCCATCTCCGAGCGTGGCGAAGCGGCGCGCAAAGCGTATACCTTTCGCGCGCCTCCGGCTGCCGCCGATGGCCTGCGTGACGCCGGATTCGATCTGCTTAACCTGGCGAATAACCACACCCTGGACTATGGCCCGTTAGCCTTGCGGGACACGTTGGAGCGGCTGGCTGCGGCCGGGATCAAAACGGTCGGGGCGGGGATGAGCGAGGCCGAGGCCCATGTGCCGGTTTTCATGAGCGTCAAGGGGCTGCGCCTCGCTTTTCTCGGCTATGCGGACTATCCGACGGAATCGGGCACCGGCTTTCAGGCCAAAGCTTTCGTAGCCGTTGGCAACAAGCCAGGCATCGCCTGGGCCGAGCCAGAGCGAATCCGTACTGAGGTGGCAGCGGCGAAGAGACAAGCTGACCTGGTTATGGTCTCCCTCCATTCGGGCTACGAGTACCGGAACCTGCCGAATGAGTTTCAACGTCGGGCGGCGCACGCGGCCATCGAAGCGGGGGCCAGCCTGGTTTGGACCCATCACGCGCATACCTGGCAGGGCGTGGAGTTCTACCAGGGTGGGGTGATCTTCTACGGTCTGGGGAATTTCGTCTTTGACCAGGAGCCGACGAACGACACGGCGGTGGCCTACCTCTATTTGGATCGGCGCGGGGTGCGCCAGGTGGAACTGTGGCCTGCGGTGATCGAGAAGAATGGTTGCCCGGTTCCTGCTAACGAAGCGCAGGGACGGGCTATTTTGGATCGCATCTATTACCTCAGCGAGGGTTTGCGTGCTCCGTAGGAGATTTCAACTGAAACGCGAACTCTGAGAGCGCATCTCTTCATGGTGCGTTCTATGGGAGGCGGTACATGGCTGAATTTGACTGGGATTGGGAAGCGGATGTTCTGCAAAATCTGAACCGCTTCCTCGGCATAGACCTTAAATTCATACTCGGTATCCCCGATTACCTAGTTGCCGGAGACCGGGTTTTATGTCTACTAAAAGGTGGGGCCAAGGCGGCGCAGGAATTGAGCGAACGCATCGCTGCGCGCTCCAAGATAGGCTGGGATAGCGGACGGCCAACCGGCTATCCCCATGTGGCGCTTCTGGATAACCTGCCTTCCGAAGGGCCACCGACAGCCAAGGTCTCGCTGCGGGTCACTGACCTGTTGGGGGACCTCTGTTTTTGGCGAGGGCAGCGGCGGTATCTGCAGAGCACCTCGCCCTTGGCGGAGGCGGAGAAGGACGTGCGCTGGCTTTTGGGTGCCATCTTTCTCGCTGAGCGGCGCGTGATAGCTTACGCGGACTTGCGCCATACGAAGGTCAAGCTGGTTTTCACCGAGTCATTCTTCGTTAGCGGCGATTCCTCAGAGACGCAGAGCAAACGTGCCTCGCGCCTCCTGGAGCGATTGCAAGGGGCACTAACGCTCAAGAACCGCTACATCAGAAACGAGGCCTACCAGTGGGCCAAGATCGTCAATGCCTGCGATGGCCCGCAGTGGGTGGCGCTCATGGATCTGGAAAACAAGTTGAGCATCGAGGAAATCCCCTATCCGGAGTCGTAGTTCATGATGGGTGAAACAAAGGAGTGTCGAAAGCCGTCAGTACAGTGAGACTCATCAAGGCAAATGAATGACTTATGAACTATCAAGCGAAACCGCATTATCAGAGTATACCGAGGCCGGTTTCCCCGCTTAAGCCGCCACAGCAGCGTTCCGCCGTGGACATTTATTTCTATCTCAGCAGCCTGATGTGGGCGGCGGTGACCACCGTCTTGCTGCTGTTGCTGGGGACGGCGCTGGTCGTCGCTGGCTACATCTATGTCGCTCGCGGGCTGCCTTCGCCGGATGATCTGGAGACGCGCTCCGCCAGTTTCAAGAGCACCAAAATCTTCGACCGGAATGGGGAACTTCTCTATGAGGTCATAGACCCCACGGGCGGGCGTCGCACAGTCGTCCCGCTTAAAGATATACCCAAGCATCTGATCTGGGCAACGATTGCCACAGAAGATGCCACGTTCTATCGTAACCCCGGTTTCAATCCTTTCTCCATCTTGCGCGCTCTCTATCAAGACATCACAGAGGGGGAGATCGTCTCTGGGGCCAGCGGCATCACGCAGCAGTTGGCTAAGAACCTCTATCTGACGCGGGACAGAACCTTAAACCGCAAAATAAAGGAAGCGGTCCTGGCAGCGGAGATCACCCGTCGCTATTCCAAGGATCGGATTCTGGAGATCTATCTCAACGAGTTCTACTACGGCAACCTGGCTTATGGCGTCGGCGCGGCGGCGGAGACCTATTTCGGCAAAAAGGTGCAAGACCTGACGCTGGCCGAGGCTGCCCTGCTAGCAGGCTTGCCGCAGTCGCCGATCAACTATGATCCCTATACCCACCCGGAGGCAGCCAAAGCGCGCCGCTCCATCGTGCTCGATCTGATGATCAAAGAGGAATACATCACGCCGGAAGCAGCGGACAAAGCTCGCGCGGAGCCTCTGAAGCTGCGCCCTCAGACCATCGAGATCAAGGCTCCCCATTTCGTGATGTATGTGCGACAGCTTTTGGAGCAGCGCTACGGGACGGGCTTGCTTTATCGCAGTGGGCTGCAGGTTTACACGACGCTCGACCTGAGGATGCAGAATATCGCCGAAAAGGTGGCCCGCGCACACATCGCCACGCTGGCCAAGCGCAAAGTCACCAATGCCTCTCTGGTGGCCATGAACCCGCATACCGGGGAGATCCTAACCATGCTGGGCAGCGCCGACTTTTTTGACGAGAAGATAGATGGGCAGGTAAACGTGGCCTTGAACCTCAGGCAACCTGGTTCCACGCTCAAGCCGCTCGCCTACGCTGCCGCCTTTGAGCGGGGCTGGAACCCGGCCACCCTGCTGATGGATGTGCGCACCGAGTTCCCCGATGGTTCCCGGCCCCCTTATGTGCCGGTGAACTATGACCAGAAATACCATGGCCCGGTTTCGCTGCGCACGGCTCTCGCCTGCTCGTATAACATTCCGGCGGTGCAGACTTTGTACAACATCGGCTTGCCCGCGCTGCTCGAGATGTCCCACCGCCTCGGCGTCAAATCCCTGAACCGTCCTGACTACGGGCTATCGCTGGTGCTGGGCGGAGGGGATGTGACCTTATTGGAATTGGCGGGAGCCTACGCGGTTTTCGCCAACCAGGGCGTGCTTGTGCCTCCCACGCCCATCCTGCGCGTTACAGATTATGCAAGTAAGCCGGTGGAAGAGAGGGCTTCCCGCCAGGCTGAGCGCGCGCGCCAGGGAGAGCGGGTGGTGGATCCCCGTATCGCCTTTTTGATCACCAGTATCCTCTCCGACAACGAGGCCCGCACCCCAGCCTATGGCCGCCAGAGCGCCCTCGTTCTATCGCGGCCCGCCGCCGTCAAGACGGGCACCACGGATAACTTTCGCGACGCCTGGGTCATTGGCTATACGCCGGACTTTGTGGCGGGAGTTTGGGTGGGCAACTCCGACGGATCACCTATGCTCGGCGTTCCGGGGGTGGAGGGAGCAGCCCCGATCTGGCATGACTTCATGGAGCAGGCTCTGGCCGGGCAGCCCGCACCTGCCTTCGACATGCCCTCTGGCATTGTCTCCGTTCCCGTTTGCCCTGTATCAGGTTACCCCCGCACTGAGGACTGCCCCCCGCCACGCACTGACTTCTTCTTGCAGGAAGCGGCGCCCAAGGATCCCTGTCCGGTGCACACCGTCATTCGTATCTGCAAAGTGAGCGGCCAGAGGGCGACGGATTCCTGCCCGCCCGACCAGGTAGAGGGCCGCCGTTATGTAGCTTTTCCGCTGGCCTATCGCCTGTGGGCAGAGGAGCACGGATTCCCGCAGCCGCCGGCTGACTCCTGCTCGATCCACGCTCCGGATACGCTTGTGCAGATCACCAGCCCGAGAGAGGGCCAGACTGTGGGCGGCATTGTCGAAATCCGGGGCATGGCACTCCTCGGCAGCTTCAGCCACTATCTCCTGGAATACGGGATCAGCCACGATCCGGGAGGCTGGGGCAGGATAACGTCCGAAATCGCCAACCAGGTGAACGATGGCATCCTCGGCCATTGGGATACACGCAACCTGCAGAACGGCCCGCACACGGTGCGCCTGCTGGTCTTTAACCGACAGGGACGAGCTGTGGAAAGTCGCGTCCGCCTTTTCGTGTCTAACCTGCCGGGCACTCTCACCCCTTCGCCGAGTCTAACGCGCACGCCAACGCCAACCCGTACAACCAAGGCGACCACAACGACCACACCGACGCTGCCTCGCACGGGCACACCCACCTCTACGGCTACACCAACGCCGACCTGCACACCCACGCCCACTTTCACACGGCCGGCCACATTCACGGCAACGCCCAGCCCAAGCCCGTCCTTGCCCAGGACGGCCACGCCATCGCCTTCGCCGATGCCTTCACCGACGCCGATGAGAACCCTTCCTCCAAGGCAAACTCTGATCGTCCTGCCGACGCCTACCCCATCGGCGACGGCCAGGTGAGGCAGGCCTGGAGCCACACCGATAAGATAGAACGGGCCTGACACACCAATTTACCTTCCCCTAGACCCGACAGGTTTCTGAAAACCTGTCATGGAGCAGGTCTATTTGGGGATGATTTGCGCAGATTGTGAAATCCGGTACAATCGGGTAGTAGACGCAAGGTAGGAGCAGGCCCGGGAGAGCACATAAGGGATGAGCTATAAGATTTGGCCTTCGCGGCCCGTGAAACATAACACCCCGAAGCATACAAAGGGCCTTAAGAGAATATCTGTGGTCTTTGTGACCTTCGTGGTGATCTATACGATGGGCATTGGCTGCGGTGTGCCAAAGGAGCGGCTCGTCGAGATCGCCAGGTCGAGGCTGCAAAGTCCCTCGGCACGCCTCGTAGCTGAAGGGGATAATCTCGCCGCCGCAGGCCGCCACGCGGAAGCGGTCCTGGCTTATCGCCAGGCGGTGGAACAGGATGCCCGCAATGCAGAGGCCCTGCTCAAGTTGGCGCGCGCTTATGCTGACCAGGGACGCAAACGGCTGGCGATTCGATACCTGCATAGAGCTTTGGCGCTTAAACCCGGCGATGTTGCGATAGTGGACGAGCTGGCTGCTCTCTCGCAGGACCCGAAGGGTTCGGAAAATCCTTCGCCTCTCCCACCCCCCAAGCTGCTCTGGCAGGCATTAGCGGGGGAAGATACTCCCACAGGGATCGCCTGGGGCGGAAAGGCGGTATACGTCGCCTTCGAGAGAGGTGGAGTGACAGCCCTGGATTATGCCAGCGGGGCAATCCTATGGCAGGTCACATTGCCTGCTGCGCTGGCCTCTGCTCCGACTGTCGGAGGCGGGCTGGTCTTGATCGGGGGGCAAGATGGGGTGCTGCGTGCCCTGGCCGCCAGCGATGGCAGTGAACGTTGGACCTTCCCCACGCAAGCCGCTATCTATGCGCCCCCTGCCGTGTCCACTGACACCGCCTACTGCCCTTCCGATGACGGCACGCTCTACGCCCTCTCCCTGGCCGATGGCTCTTTGCGCTGGAAGTTCTCTACCACTGGGACGCTACATGGACAGCCCGCCCTGGCTGGAGAAGTGCTCTATTTCGGTTCAGGAGACGCCCATATCTATGCTCTGGACGCCGCAACGGGAGTAGCGCGCTGGCCGCATGGCGTCTTGACGCAGGGAGCCGTGGAAAGCACGCCGACCATCGCCTGGGGACGGGTTTTCGTCGGCTCAGGGGACAGCCGCCTCTACTGCCTCGCCGTGGCTTCCGGCGGCCAATACTGGTACTATTCCACAGCGGACGCGATCTACGCCCAACCGCTTGTCGTGGGAGATATGGTGTACGTGGCCTCCTCGGACCAGACGCTCACCGCCCTGGATGTTCTGAGCGGCCAGGTGCACTGGGAGATCAGGGCACCCAGCGCGCTCCCCTCGCCGCCGGTCGCTGTTGGCGACTTGCTCTACTTCACCGCCGCCCATGACCCGAGGCTCTTTGTCGTAGATAAAAAGACCGGCCAGCCTCTTTGGTATATGGATAGCGGAGACTGGCTGGCGACAGGGCCGCTCCGGGCTGGCCCGACGTTATACCTTCTCGGCAAAGATGGAACAGTGCTGGCGTATGACCTGTCATCACAGATTATCAGTGATCAGGAACCATCTGATTGCAGATGTGAGCCGCGTCAATAGGAACGTTGCGGGAAAGCCCCGAAGTCTAAAATCCTACAGGTCTGACTAACTCAGTTCTGGGAAGAGCATTGCCTCGGCAAAGACCATCGTGAAATCCGGCTGCGCCATCAGTTCCAGGTAGGATATCTGCTTCCCCAACTCGGTGGCCAGGGCGCGCTGGCTGCGCGAGATCAGCGCGAGCTTAGCGCCCACACCCGCCGCGTTCCCCACCTGGAGGAAACGATCCAGCGGCAGGGGCGGGAAAAGGCCGATGGTGACTGCGCTCTCCACATCCACAAAGGTGCCAAAGGCTCCGGCGATCACCACCTGATCCAGATCCCCGTAAGTCAGCCGGGCGTGACGTAACAGGCACTCCATGCCCGTCCGGATCGCCCCCTTGGCCAGTTGGATCTCTCCCACATCATGCTGAGTGATGACGACTGCTCGTCCATGTCCCGTCATCTCCGCCGGAGCCAGCACCACCAGTTGGCTCGCCCCCTCACCCTGCACCAGAGGATGCCCCGACTGGAAACGCCCGCGCTGATTGATCACGCCAGCGCGGTAAAGCGCAGCCACGCCATCAAGGATGCCGGAGCCACAAATTCCCACCGGCAGCACGTCGTCAATCGTCGTGATCTTCAGTTGGTTGTCGGCCCAGACGACCCGCTCGATAGCGCCAGTGGTGGCGCGCATCCCATCGCGGATGTGCGCGCCCTCGAAGGCCGGGCCGGAGGCGCAGGAGCAACTGGTCATATGCCCACGATTCATCAAGACAATCTCGGTGTTTGTGCCGATGTCCAGGCCGATAACGTTCCCCGTCGCGCGGTAGATTTCCGCGCCCAGGATCATGGCCACATGATCCGCACCAACAAAGCCCGCCACATTCGGCAACAGGTGCACATAAGCTCCGGGGGCGACGCCCAACCCCAACTCGCGTGCCTTGACATCCCAGGCATCGCTCACTGCCGCTACATAGGGCGCTTTTCCCAACTGTTCCACCGGCAAACGCAGCAGCAAATGATGCATGGCCGTATTGCCCACTACGACCATCTCCAGGACATCCTGCGGAGAGCGCTTCGCCTCGGCGCAAAGCGCAGCGATCAGCTTATTAAAAGCTTCGACCACCACATAGCTCAATTCGGCGGCGCGGGAATTCCCCTCTATGGCATAGGCGATGCGGCTCATCACATCTTCACCATAGGCGATCTGGGGATTCATCGCCCCCGCGCTGGCCAGCGTCTTGCCGGACTCCAAATCCACCAGATAGGAAGCGATCTTGGTCGTGCCCAGGTCAATAGCCAGGCCAAGCGGGATATGTTGCGGTGAGGTGACCGCCGTTACTTCATGATCCCGCATCCAGACCTTGACCCGCCAGCCATCTCGCCGCAGTGTTTCAGGAACGCATCGCCCCACAGCGATGTCGAAGGTGAGCCGATCCTCTTTAGACCTGTCAGGCTTCCCAAAACCTGACAGGTCTAGGGCGTCCAGCAGGCGCGTCATGTCAGCTCTGGTATCCAGAAGATCAGGTGGCGTGAGGGTCACTTCCAGGGCCCGCTGTATCGGCTCGACAGCCACTTCAGGCTGCAAACCGCCCAATTGCAGGCGCTGCGTGCCCCGCATGGACTCCAAAGGCAGGTGCACCTTGAGATCGCTGTTTATCGCCGCCTGGCACGCCAGTCGCCAACCCTCCAGCACAGCCTTTTCCCCTAGTTTCTTGCGCTCGGTGGCAGTGGGCGACGTCACGTCCCCGCTCATCATGCGCACGCGGCAGCGACCACAGGTGCCGCGCCCTCCGCAGTCAGAGGAGAGCGCCACACCCGCCTGTCGCGCCGCGTCCATAATTGTCACGCCTGCGGCTATAGACACGCGCCGCCCGATCGGTTCAAAATCTACTTCGCAGATCAAAATGCCTCCTCACCCTCGGCCTCCAATTGCGCCAGAGCTTCTTGCGCAGCGGCCTGCTCGGCCAACTGCTTGCTGCGACCGACGCCCTGCCCCCTGGGCACATCCCCGATCAGCACCTCCACGGTAAACTCTTTTTCGTGGTCGGGGCCTCTTTGCGCTACAGTGCGATAGAAAGGCGTAAGATGAAACCTGCTTTGCGCCAGCTCTTGCAGGCGGCTCTTCGCATCTTTCACCAGCAGGCTCCCCTCCGGCCTGGCCTGAGTTGTCCCGGCTAGCAATTGATCCACGGCAGGGGTGATGAGTGGCAGCACGACTTGGCGCACGGCGTCCATCCCTTTGTCCAGATAGAGTGCGCCCATCAAGGCTTCCAAAGCGGCGCAGAGAATGGCCGGCCGCGTCCGCCCGCCAGCAGCTTCCTCTCCCCGGCCCATAAGGATATATTCCCCCAGGTTCCATCCGGCGGCAAAAGAAGCCAGCGATTCCGTCTTGACCAAGGCTGCTCGCAGTGCGGTCAATTCCCCTTCCTGCATGTCGGGGAAACACTGAAAGAGGTATTCCGCGACCAGATAAGCCAGGATCGAATCGCCGAGGAACTCCAGCCGTTCGTTGGCCGGTATTTCCCTGGCGGGATTCTCGTTGAGATAGGAGCGATGAACGAGAGCTTCTTGCAGCAGCCCCGGATTTGAGAATTGGACGCCCAGTAGCCCTTCTATCTCTTTGCTATCTCTCAACATGGTTTGTGCGGTCTCCTTAAGAGCGGCTATTTCCTCTGGTCAGCCCGATTGCGCCACTTCCAATACTCCTCAAGGTTTTGGTAGGGCACTTCCGAGTCAATAGCTCTGGCCATGTCCTCCGTCAGGTAATTCATCCAGTAATCGTCGAACACCTCTTGGCCATAGGGCGCAAATGGGCCTCTGCCTTCGACTAGAGCTTGGATATCTCTGATCGAGCCGATGTTCTTGGTGTTTCCACTCCCTGGCTGTTCGCTAGCGATTCTCCACTTTTCCTGCAACACGAAGGTGAAATCCTTGACCACCGATGCAATATTTTGCAAATCGTCCAGAGTATAAATATGGCGCTCATCAACGGCCCGGTTGCTGCGGCTATAGATAACGCCCAAAATCAGATGCGCGGCATACTCGTCATACGGGAAGGTAATGTTTTTGGTGGACTTGCGCTGCCGAAAATAACCAGTGAAAGCGCCCAGTGTAAAGCCGTTCACCGTTTCCTCACCCGTCCGATAGGTACTTTTGAGATCAAGGGCAATTTTTGTCTGATCTACTGTGATGAAGCTGATGTCAGGGTAATAGTTTTGATATTCGCTGAGCACCATTCTGTAGTTGTGCTCTATAGCAAAGCGTGAGATGACTGGAAACAGCATCAGCTCGATGATCTTGGAAACGACTTTGGTATCTACCGAGATAGTATAGATGTTTCGGTACACGTCAATGAATCCCTTGACCACCCAGTCGCCTGTATCCGTGGCTAGTGTGCGTTTGAATGC
>CAYPON010000017.1:0-23641 GCA_964412315.1 uncultured Anaerolineae bacterium
CCTATCGCAGTGGGCCGCTGCCGACGCAGGTCGAGATTGACCGCTGGCTGCCGAAAGAGCTGCAAACTCCGCGACGGGTGCGCTTTATCACGCAATGCCTGATGAACATGTACGACCGCACCACGGAGGAGGACTATTTCGTGGCGCGAGTGATGATCGAGTCAGCCCGCTGGTTGCAGCAGAACCGCGACGCCGAGAGGATTTTCCTGACCGTCGAGTCCTTCGATCCCCATGAGCCGTGGTTTGTGCCGGCTCATTACCGCCAGTTATACGACCGCTCCGAGGGCTGCGAGCAGGTGATCTCACTCTATGGCTCAACAGCCGACATGGCCCCAAACCTCCTGCATCGTACGCAGATGAATTATTCCGGGTTGGTGACGATGTGCGACCGCTGGTTCGGCTATCTGTACGACGCTATGGCCGCCCTGGGCATGTTGGAGAACACGCTTGTTATCGTCACCTCGGATCATGGCCATTCCCTCGGCGACCGGGACTATATGGGGAAGCGCGGCTATCCCTTCACTCCCGAAGTAGTGGATATACCGTTGCTCATCCGCCATCCCAGCGGCGTCGGCGCCGGGCGCAAGTCGGATCTCCTGGTGCAGCATACCGACATCACCGCCCTTGTCCTGGAGGCCGCAGGCGTGAACCCGCCACAGCCGCTGCATGGGCAGCCTTTCTGGCAGGCGGCGTTGGCAGGCGGCCCGGCGCTGCGCGATCATGCCACCGTCGGTTGGGGCTCCGGCCTGGCCGTGATCAACGAACGATGGTGGCTGAACGGCAAGGTCAATGGCCGCGGCATCTTCCTGCACGACCTGACCGCCAGCGGCGATCCCTTTGCCGTGAACGTGGCCGACGATCATCCGCAGATCGTGAGGAGACTTTTCCGCGCTGGCCTCGCCGATGCGGGGGGCAGCTTCCCCGCCTTCCTGCTTGACTTGGCCGAGCGGGACGCGGATGCGCCGGGGTGTAGCGCGTTGGTGGCGAGGGAGTGAAGGGAGCGGTCAGCGATCAGCTTTCAGCCGTCAGCTTTGTTTGAGGGCCACACCCCTCATCTAGCCTCTCCCTAACGAGGGGAGGGGCCTTCCGCCCCTTCTCCCTCAGGGAGAAGGCTAGGATGAGGGTGAGAAGCTGATGCGACGGGTGGTGGAGGATGGCGAGGCGGTCATCGTCGCGCGCGATGGCAAGCCCCAGGTGGTTGTGCTCTCCACGGCGGAGTACGAGCGAATGAAGAGGCTGGGGCCAAAGGATGACTGGCGACAGGCGTTGGCGGATGCTGCTCACTTAGGCGCGGAAATACAGGCGCGACGGGGTGGTAACCCATTGCCGCCACCTGCGGACGTGCTACGTGAACTGCGCGAGGAACGGGATGAACAACTCCTCGGTTTGCGTTGACGCCAATCTGGTGATTCGCCTGGTTGCGGACCCAGAGGAGGTTCTCCTGGTTACTATTTTGAACGATGACTGCCCACTTCCTTACTGGCTGGCAAAGATCAGCGCGTCCGGATAGGCCGCGAAATAGTCCTGGGCCGTGATGCCATCGTATTTGCTGCCCCAGCGGCTTTCGAATTCCATGATGCCGTAAGGCCAATCCACGAACAGCCGCCGGAACTCTTCCGTTTTCGCCAGCTTCTGGTTTCGGGAACCATAGCCATCGAAAATGGGTGCGACCCAGCCCCACTCGTATGTCCTCTGCACCTCTTTGACGTCTTGTACCGCGCTCAGGTTGAAGATATAGAAGGCAAAGATCCCCTTTTGGCGGTAGCCCTTTTCTACCCGGCGCCGGAAATATGCGCTTGCTACGGCGTTGATCTGCGCAGCGTCAACCCGTCCGCCAGCGGAATGCTCCAAATCCCAGTCGAACCAGACATTTTCGCGCATATACCTGTCCATCAGTTTGTTAAAGATCTGTAAGGGATCTCGGTTTCCCGTCTGCACGTCCAGCATAACATAAATCTGCCGGCGCTCGGCCTCAGCGATCAAATGATAAACGTACAAGGCATCCAGCTCGTTTTCCCCGCCCATGACCACGTTCGGGTTCACAGCGATGACCACTGGCTTCTCCCCATTCCAGGCGTTCACTCTATCTGCGAATTGAGAGGCGACATAGATGCTGTGATCCACGATGAAGGTTCGCCCCAAGGTTCCCCAGCGTTGGTTGCGGGGGCGACCGTAGGTCATGGCAATGGTGGCGTTTTCCAGGGAGGGAAGTGCCGGCCTGGTGTATTCGCCCGTCGCCGAAACGATCTGAATGGTGACTGCCTCCCGGCTAAGCCGCCAGTGAAAGCACAGATCGCTTCCCAATGCGTTTTTCACCGTTAGATCATCCCTCCCCCAAAGGATATTCACGGATTGTTCGGGCGCGTAACCGGAGAAGGGCGTGCGGTGAGGCTTATACTGGCTGGGGAGGCCTGCCGCGCGCGCTGCGGCATTAAAGGCTGTCGCTAGAGCGCAATGTCCGCCGGCCAGGATGCCACTGGCCTTCTTGTAGCCTGGGCCATCCCGAAAGGTCTCATTGAAACTCCAGATAAAGTCGGCTGGCAGGAAAATATCCCCCTCCGCTTCGATTCTGCGCAGGATGTCCCATGCGACACCGCTTTGGGGAGTATAGACAGTGGCGGCAGCAGGAGTTCTCCTCACCAGAGACCAACGTAGGTTGTCCGCCTCATCAAGAGGGATCGTCCCCAGTAGACTCATCGTCGCCACCCCCAATACTTGCATGTGAGATGCTGATGCATTGGCCGGCCTGTCTACGCTGGCCAAGTTACCCCTGATCCCTGCTTGTGCTTGAAATGCTGCCAGCGGAGTACTGCTATCGGCCACAGTCTGAATCCTGCCGACCGCATTGAGCGCCATGGCCGTACTGAAACCGACGATTGCGGTTATCACTATAAAGACGCCAACCCACGCCGAGGCGGTCATCACTGGGCGAGGCGTCATCGCTCTGTACAAGGATCGCTCTGTCGTGAACATTCTTCTTCCTCTTCGGCATCGGATATCTCAGAATGACGGTTGGTCAGATACCGCCAAATGGCAAAGCCGATCAACGTGAATCCCAGCATCAACAGGCTGTTCCAGAAGGCAAGCTCCGCAAACCCAAGTAGCTTTTTGACCGTCAATGGGCCGGGATAGCTGAATGTCTCGGCGATCAGAGTGAGCAAGAAGACGAAAATCGGCGGCCCGCTGACCCAAATGGTCTCGGCGATGGTTATCATATCTATGGCGGCGGCAAAGAAACCGCCCAGGCTTCCCCCGATGGCTCCCATGACGCGGGCTATCCATTTTGCACTCCGATGCCGCATCTGTTCACGGAGCAACTTTTCCCGCATCGGGTTGGCCATGACCTCGGTCTCGACTTGCAAGGGCAAGGCACGTGCTTCGATGCTCGCTTTGGCGCTATGCTGCGCTAGGCGGATCTGATCTCGCGCCAGTTCAGCCCCTTGGCGAGTGATCTCGTCCTGGGCATCGTCCAAGGCGATGAGCTGAGCATTCAACAGGAACAAAAGGTTGGCTTCCTCCTCAGAGCCGGGCTGCGGCAGGGGGATGCGATGCTCCTGACAATAGATGGATAGATAAGGCTCCAACCGCTTTCGCAGGTCCTGGATTTGCGCCAACACCGCGCTGCTGCGCAGATCGGTCTCCATGATGCGCAAGGTGTGCAATAACGCTTCGCTCCGCGCCCGCTCCAGTTCAGCCAATGCTTTGGCGCTGGTGGCCTGCGCTTGTACTACTGCTGCAGCAGAGCGCGGTGCTAGTAACCAAGCCATCGCCGGCACCTTCAGCGATTCCCGTTCCGTAGGTTCGGTAGCAAGAAATGCCCTCAGCGTCCTAAGGGCATTATCCTGCTCCTGTATCCCCGACATAATGTCGCCCCGCACAGGCACTGGGACGGATGCCTCCTTCGCGGGCATCGGGAGTGGCTCGCTTTTCAGCGTCACTTCGATGGCATCCAGCATATCTTGCGGGTTGGACAGATCCCAGGGCTTATCCAGCCCTGTATCATCGTGCTGTTGGACATGCTTCATGATCGTGCACCAGCCAGAGACGTTCAGATATTTTTGCAGCCATTGGCTGAATTCGCGCACATCTATCACGTCACGCTGGCTCCAATCGGCCGGCTTGGGCGCGTCTGGCACAAGCATGTCCCTTCTCTCCAATTGATCCAGCAGCCAGCCTACCCAACGCAGGCGCAGCCCGTCCAGTATATTCTCTTTCTGGAATTCAGTTTCCAGGCTTTCCAACCTGAATTTTCTCGCTTCCCTTCCCATAATACTTCCTCCACATACTGCGCTATCCAGAATAGAACATTTGTTCTAGATAATTATACGAGCTTTTTGATTCTTGTCAAAATCAAGAGAACAGATGTTCTATTCGGTGAGGTTGGGAAATGAAAGGGATGGAAGCAGGAGACGAGGAGACAAGGGGCAAGAGGCAGCTTATAACCATATCTTGCATCTTGCTTTGTGGAGAGGATTTCTTCGCGGGCTAGAGCCTGTGCGAGAGTTACTAGTGGAAAAGCTGTTCGCTGAAAAGCCAACGACTGTCTAAACCTGCGCTGGCTGCGGTATCGAAAACGCGAACGTGCTCCCTTTGCCCAGTTCGCTCTCCACCCAAATCTCGCCGCCGTGCAATTCCACCATCCCCTTGGCGATGGCCAGCCCCAGGCCCATGCCGCTGTGGGTGCGGCGCAGCGATTCTTCCACTTGGTAGAAGGGGCGGAAGAGGTTCTGTTGCGCGACGGGAGAGATGCCGGGGCCGCGGTCGGTGACGGAGATCACCGCCTTGGACTGGTCCGTCTTAGCCCCGATGATGATCTTTTCCCCCTGCGGGCTGAATTTCACCGCGTTGGAGAGGAGCTTGGATAGGATCAGGCACAGCCGCTCGTAGTCGGCGTGAATCGTGGCGCAATCCTCAGGGATCACGGTGGAGAGGGAAAGGCGCTTCGTTTCCATCTCGGTACGCAGAGGCTCCACAACTTTGGCAATGGTGGCCTCCAGCGGGATGCGATCCCAGACAATCTCCGTCATGCCAGCCTTCAGATCTGTCAGGCTTAACAGGTCGTTGACGATATCCCTCAGACGAAGCGCCTGCTCCAGCACGATGTTGAGATACTCCGCTGTTTCCTTTTTGGCTTCATACGCCAATATCTCCACATAGCCCAGGATGCTCGCCAAAGGTGTGCGCAGTTCGTGGCTGGCGATGGCCATGAACTCGCTCTTGAGATAGTCCGACTCCTCTACGTTCTTATACGCTTGTTGGATTTCCTGGAAAAGCTGTGCGTTCTTGATGGCCGTGGCGGCCTGCGCAGCCAGCACGGAGAGCAGTTCCATGTCACCATAGGTGAAGGTGGAAGCTGGCGGGCGTTTCCCCACGACCATCAGCCCCAGAGTTTGCCCTTGCGTAATCAGAGGTACGGTGATGAGGGCACTGATATCCGCGGCGAAAGGGAAAAAAGAGGCTAGCTCATCCGTCCAGATCAGCGGCTGCCCCGCTTCCAGGCTGCGGCTGACGGGACTCCCCTCGCTGACGGGCACTTTGCTGCCGACAGCCTCCCCAGGGAGGCCCACTGCTGCTTTGACAACCAACCCTCGCCCCAATTCGTCGAACAGAAGCGCGGCGACCGTGTCCACGCCGGTTTCCTGTATGGCCACATTCATCGCCTTATGGAGCAGGTCGTCCAGAGCCGTGATGTTCATGAAGGCATGGGTCAGTTGATAGAAGGGGATCAGGGTACGCAGCCGGGCGTTCTCCTCGCGCAGCCGACGTTGTTCCAGGGCACGCGCCACGGCATTGCGCACATCCTGTGGCAGGAAGGGCTTGAGGATGAAATCGTGGAAGCCAAGCTGAAGCGCCTGGATGGCCGCCTCCATTGTAGCGTAGCCGGTCATGGCCACGCCGATGATCTCCGTCGTGAACTCACGGACGGCCTTGTAAGCGTCCAGGCCGCTCATCCCTGGCATACGCAAATCGGTGAGGAAAAGGTCAAAGGTCTGCCCCCGCGCGGCCTCGACCGCCTGCGCGCCGCTGGCAACGGCATATACCTGGTACCCATCCTCGCGGAGGGCGCGCACGCAGATATCGCGCACGAATGGCTCATCCTCAGCAACCAGGATGTTCTCCTTGGGCATCGCAACCTCCTCTTACTGAAGGGCCTCGACCAGGGCAACGAGATTATCCGTTGGCGTGGTGGCCTGGATGTTATGCACGGCATTGAAAACATATCCGCCACCCTGTCCGAAAATCGAAATCCGCTCCCTCACCTGGCGGCGTACCTCCTCTGGCGAGCCGAAAGCCAGCGTACCTTGCGTGTCCGCCCCTCCACCCCAGAAGACGATACGGTGGCCATAGCTAGCTTTCAGCTTGCGCGGATCCATGCCCGCGGCAGAAGTCTGCACCGGATTCAGGATATCAAAGCCGGCGGCAATGAAATCCTCAATGAGCGGCTGCACAGCCCCGCAGGTGTGGATAAAGGTTTTCCAGGTGGTATGTGCATGTACCCAGTCGTTGATCCGTTTGTGGACAGGCGCGTAGAGTTCGCGATAGGCTTGGGTGGAGATAAACTGCGCTCGCTGGGTGCCAAAGTCTGTGCCACTGACGAAAATGACGCTCGCGCGGTTGCCAACCGCCTGCCGGATGCGGGCCAGGTTGGCGAGGGCGATCTCACATTGCCGCTCAAATAGCTCACGGATGTAGCTTTTGCGGGTCACGGTGGACATATACCATTCGGCGATATCGCGGATGCCCTTCGGGTACTTGAGGAAAGGGGCCGGCACCAGGGCAATATCGCCAAAGGATGTTCCCCCGAAGTTGGCGATGATGGCGCGACCGCTGTTCCTGTAAAGGTAGTCGGCTTGCCGCTCAAAATATGCCAATTCCTCTTCGCTGATCAACTGGAATTCCTCCAGATTATCTGCGACGTTCAGGCGCGATTCGTCAATGGGGGGCTGACGGACGATCGTATCGAAGTAGAACCCCCCTTGCGGCATACGGCCGCTGGGGGGTGCGCTCCTGTCCCCCTCCGGGTACATCAGGATGTCCCCGTTAGGCTCTGGCTCGGTATTGAAGGCGCCGGGAACCCACACCGGCGTGCCGTCAGGCAGCGTCCAGGGCTTCCAACCCTTGTTCTCAAAACCAAAGAGGGTTTTTCGGCTTGCCAGGCCGACACAATCCAGGCCGAGCCTGTCTGCGAGGTCGTCGGCGATCTCTCCCAGCATCTGGTATGGCTCGATGACTTTGACGCGCTCGCCTGCTTTATGCAGGCCCAAAGCCATCCGCAGTTTGTACACGGCGCTAGCGGCCATGCCGGTGACGGCGGTCGAACCGAAATCAATGGGCACGCGATCCGGCTGCTCGTGCCGCAATGCCTTCTCGACGCGCTCTCTGGAGTTCATCGGTCTGCCTCCCCCTCATAAGCACCGCAGAGTTATCTATAAGCCATTTGGCTCACCACCACAGATGAAAATTGCACCACGGAGATCACGGAGCACACAGAGAGTTCTGGTTCTATATAACGCGGAGTGCATGGAAAGTCAAATGGACATTGCCTTGCCCCTACGCCAGCTTGGATAGCAAGATTCCCAGCTCATAAAGCCCGACCAGAGGCCCCATGACGACAAGCATATTGAAGGCGTCGGGCGTGGGGGTGATCACAGCGGCGAGGATAGCGATGCCTACGTAAGCGAACCTGCGCGCCCTGGAGAACTTTTCCGAAGGGATGATGTTCGCCTTGGAAAGGACGAACATCGCCAGAGGGGTTTCAAAGGCCCCGCCAACCCAGAGGAGTATCGCCAGGGTAAAGGAGATGTACTCGCTGATGTTCCATTGCGCCTCGGCGAATTGCCCGCCAAAGCCGCCGAGATACTTCAGGGAGAACGGCAGCATCACAAAGTAAGCGAAGGCGATTCCAGCCAGAAAAAAGAGGCCGGAAAAGGGAATGGCCCACCAGACGAGGATGCGATAGAGCTTGCGCTCTTGGGGCGTTTCCAGGGCGGGTTCGATAAAGCGCAGGAGGTGGTAGATGATGACGGGCACCGACAAAACCAGCCCGGCCGCCAGCACGACCTTGAGGTAAAGCGTAAAGTTTTCGGTAGGGCGCAAGGCGATTAGCTTGACGCCACCCGCCGGCCGCGTTAACATGGCGAGGATATAGTCGGTGCCAAAAGCTGCACCGATGGTCGCCACTGCCATAAAGATGAGGATCTTGAAAATGCGCCGCCTCAACTCCAGAAGATGCTCCGTGGCCGCACGGAGAAGGAGCACAGCGCTATAGATCGGGCTGTCGCTGGCACGCCACTTCTCGCGCGCTTCTTCGAGGGAGAGAGGTTCCTGCCCCTCCTGGCCTCGCAGGAAGTTGGTGATGTTGAGCCAGAGTGCTTCGATGCCAGCGGGCAGCTTGTCGGGGCCTAGGATGGCGATACCGATGAAGATGAGAAGAACCAGGCTGATGATGTCCATAGATTCACAGGTCTGCCAGGGAGTGAGAGGGCGAAAAAACGAGGGAGAGGGCTATCGCACCTCCCCCTCGATGACACGCACCCACTACGCCTTCTTCTCTCCCTCTTCCTCTGCTGTCAGGTCTTTCTTCACGCCCTCAACGGTCTCATCTATTTCCTTCTGCGCCTTGCGGAAATCCCGGATCGCCTTGCCCAAAGCGCCGCCGATTTCCGGGAGCTTGCCCACGCCGAAAATGATGAGCACGATCAGAAGCACCAAGATCAGCTCAGTTGGACCAACTTTTCCAATCATTTTGTCTAACCTCCTATATATTGAATTTGCGAAAAACAAACAACTCATACTAATTGCCGTCCGGCAGCAGCGCGACAGAACGCACTCCCCGCGATGGTGGGTTATCGCTACGTCGTTTTCTCCTGGTCTTCTTGGACTTCTGTGAGGTCTTTTTTCACACCTTCAATCGTGTCATCTATCTCTCTCTGCGCTTTGCGGAAATCCCGCACAGCTTTGCCCAGCGCGCCGCCGATTTCTGGCAGTTTGCCGACGCCAAAGATGATAAGCACGATCAGGAGCACCAGGATCAACTCAGTGGGACCAACTTGACCGAACATTTCACTGCATCTCCTGCTCTATAAAAGCCAAAGTTGCCTTGCGTAGCAGCATTATAGCATACCCAGAGTTACTTGTCAAATAGAACGCGGGGGCGGGTGTAGGCCAAGTGGATCAGGGAACTTCCAGGCGGGAAATGTGGTCTTGCTTAATGAGATAGCAGGGCTTATAATGGATCGAGACCTGACGGGTCTCTGAGGAGGCGTGTACCATGAAAAAGGTGAGTTGGTTCACTCTAGCTCTTTGCTGTATCTGCCTCGCTTCGTTTGCCTGCGGCGAGCCGACGGCTACCCCCTGGCCAACCGTTTCCGTGACAGCGACGCTGGAGAAGGCGACGCCCACGCTGACGGCGACGGACACACCGACGCCACTTTTGCCAACAGCGACTTCTACCCCCCTGCCACCCACGATGACCCCGACGCCCCAGGGACGCTTGCTCAGCGTGCTGGCGGAAGTGGATTTGGCGTTGCCAGCGGGGAATGCCTTCAAGCCAGGCAAAGGGGCCTTGAGCAGCACAGGTGACTTGCTGTATATCTTGGGCACAGCCCGATTAGAGGGAGCAAATTATGTGCTGGCGGCTGTGGATACGCAAGCCGGTCGCTTGCAGCGCGTCGTTCCCTTGCCCGGTTACTCCTCCGGGCCTATCCTGGTGGGGGATGGACGCCTCTATCTCCCCTACAATGCCCAGGGGAAAACCCATCTTCTCTCGCTGGCCTCGGACAGCTTCAAAGTGATAGCGGATGTGACTCTCGGAAGCGTCGCCACGCCGGTCGGGATGGCTTTCGATGCCGCCGCAGGGCGGCTCTATCTGGCCTTGCCGGAAAGGCTGGAAATCCGTCAAGCGACCGACCTCTCCATCCTGGACAACATAGCCCAGGGTTGGCCTGGTTCGATCCTACAGCTTGCCTTCGATCCTTTGAGCCGCCGCCTTTACGTAAGCTCTAGCCAGGAAGTACGAGCATACGATGCGGCGGCCTTCGCTCTCCTGTGGAAGAGGGACACGCAGGGAAAGGCGGTCGAGCTTGTTTTGGACGGCACAGGGCAGCGTCTTTACGTAAAGACCGAGGACTGGCAAGCAGATAAGGGGCCAAGCCGTGCCCTGCTCTCCCTCTCCGCTGCGACCGGACAACTCCTCGGAAAGCCGGAAGAAAGCGTGGCTCCGGGCAACTGGTCTTTGGTCGGTGCCAAAGGGGGGCGCGTTTATCTCTTGGGTTCCTCACAGGAAGGGTGCTATACGGCCATGGTTGAGGCGGGCAGTACTACTTTAGCTCATATCGGCTTGCGTTCCAGTTATTTCTACGATGCCCTCTATGATCCGCAGCAAGAGCGACTTTATCTGCCGGACTCGCAAAATCACCTGGTCCGTGTGTGGGATGCGCGAAAGCTGGCCAGACAGCATGAAATCCCATTGGCCGTGGAAATTCGTGACATAATAGTCGGCGAGAAGCGACTCTATGTCAGCGACTCTGCGGGACGCCTCCATGTGCTCGATCTGGATGGCAGACAGGTCATAGCCCAGGTGCAGGCGGGGCGTGGCCGGCAGATGGTCCTGGATGAGGCTGGACAGCGGCTGTACGTACCGGTGGAGGAAGGTGGGCACGAGATCGCTGTGGTAGATACGGCAGCGATGGCGGTGAAAGCGGTGGTCACGGGTGGTGACCGCATAGCGGTGGATAATGTGCATGGCCGCCTCTTCGTTGGCTACGCGCCTCCCCTCTGGTCTCCTACGAAAGGGGAAGTACGCGTTCTGGACGCCCGTACCCTCGCTCCCTTGCACGTCATCTCCCGTGCGGGGATGCCCACTTACAATCCCTCGCGCGATGAGATTTACATAACCGATTATACGGTCTACGTATACGATGGGCGAACCTACAAGGAACTGGGAGAACTAACCCCGGACATTGGCGCGCAGACGTTGCGGGGCTGTAGCGGCTGCCTGCAGGCCCGTGGCGTCTATGTCTACCCTGACCGCGACTTATTGCTGGTGGATGTTACGATCCTTGCGGCGGGAGCTGGGGTAGGAATCTATCCGCCACCTCGTATTTTCTCCCTCAAGAGCAGGGAACCGTTGACCTATCCGGCTTCGGCTTTCTTCACCTGCGGCGGCGAGTTGGAACTGCAGCAGCCGACGGAGGGAGTGCTTTACACGACCGCCAGTTACGCCCGCTATGTCTTTTACCAGAATGTGGCGGCGCGGCAGGTTGGCTCCGGCGAGGTGCTGCGCTGGCGCGATGGAATCAATGCGGAGCTGGTTGTGCCGGGGAGTGGGGTGATCTACTGCGGCAGAGGGAGGGAATTCTTTCAGGCTATTGACATAAAGTCCTGGACGCCGCTGGGTCATGTCCCCTATCGCTGCCTACACACGTTGGATTTGGCCCGGCATCGCCTCTATGCGACAGATGCTTCCCGGCTCATTGTGCTGCGCGATAGTGGCGGCCAACCGCTGCCCAAACTCCCGCCGGAGCCGGTGTCGAAGCTGCCAGCAACGGAAGGCTCTGGGATAACGCTGTACCATCCAGCGATTGAGGAGATTGTGATTTCGCCGAACTATGTAGAAGACCGGACTCTCTGGGTGACGGGAGGTGGGCAACTCCTTCGCTCCACTGACGGTGGCAAAAGCTGGGTACGGCTACAAGGGGGATTATCGTACTTGAAGAGCACCCCTCTCGGCTATAAACTGACCGTGTCGCCGAATTATCGCGCGGATCGCACCTTGTACGTGGCAGCTTCCGGCGGCGAGTCGGTGGGCTATGGCGTACTCCGCTCGACCGATGGCGGTGATACCTGGGAGATGCTCTGGCAAGGGCTGGATCATCTGCGCGTGACTGAGGTTGTGCTCTCGCCGGATTGGGCCAGGGATGGCATGATGCTGGCCTATACACGCTACCAGCAGGTGGCTCTCAAAATGGAGGGGGGCGAGTCGCTCTTCCGCTCCACCGACCGGGGGGAGCATTGGGAGCTTGTAAAGGCGCGCACATACGATGCCCCGCCTCTGCCCAAGCCGGAGGAATTGCTGCCGATCCAAAAGCCACTCGTACAGATCGGGCGGCGAGGCTATGAAGAGGTAGCGCGCACTCAGGATGGCGGGCGCAGTTGGAAAACGGTGCTCAATGTGCCGCAAGGGCAGTGGATCGTCGGCATCGCCACCGTCCCCACTTTTCCCGAAGATAAGACCATCTATGTCGCTACCGGTTCCGCCCTGTACCGCTCCAGGAACCTGGGAGACACCTGGGAGTCGGCACGCGATGCGAGGATCACACAGCTCAGGGATTGGCCATTGCGCTGGCGCGCTCTCGCTGTCGCCCCGGAACGGGGTGGCCACCGCCTCTTTCTGGGCGATGAGGCTGGAAACCTGTTGATCATTTCCCCGGATGAGCCTATCTGGGAAGCTGTAGCGGTGCCTGTGCCCTCGGCTACGCCTGTTCGCACAGTGACGCCTCTGCCACCGACACCTCTGCCGCGGACTGCTACGCCGACGCCATGCACGGTGGCCGCCGGGCCAGCGTTCAGCGCGGCGGCGGGAACGGCGCGCTCATTCCTCGGCTGTCCTGTTGATACACAGAGGGAGGGCTTCTTTGCTGCGCAGCCCTTTGAGCGGGGGCGGATGTTTTGGCGCGAGGACACGCGGCGGATTTACGTTCTATTGGAAGGTGGCCGCTGGGTGGATCTGCCCGATACCTGGGGTGAGGGTCAGCCGACCCATGATCCGACATTGGTTGCGCCGGAAGGGCGGGTGCAGCCGGTGCGCGGCTTTGGCAAGGTATGGCGCGAAGCATTGGGCGGGCCGAAGGCCGCCATCGGCTGGGCGCTTCAGGCGGAGGTGGGATACCGCGCTGCCTGGCAAGCCTGCGAGCGGGGCCTACTTTTGACCGACGATGCTGGGAATGCTTATGCGCTGCGCGATGATATGAGCTGGGAGAGAGTCAAATAGGGAAGGAAAGTAAGATGAAGATTGTGTTATCGCTTATACATGGGTTTTTCATATAGTTTTCATGTTTAAGTTGTATCATACAGACAGATGCAAGCCCGGCATTTTACTCATCCAGGGGGAGATGGAGATGGATGCGCTGCATCTGCTGATTATTGTGGCTCTGTTGGTTCTCTTGGTTGGATTGTGTCTGGTCAAAGTATGATAGCTGCCAGCTTTCAGCCTTCAGCTTGTGGCTAACCGAGCGGCCACTTGGAGGCTGATGGCTGGACGCTATGTCTGCGTCCAACTGCGAATCTACGGATTACGTTTTAGATCGCCGCCTGGTGTATAATGGGCGGCGATTCTATTTTATCGGAGGGAATGCCGATGTCCAACGCCAATATCTTGCCCGACGGTCGTTACTACACAACCATGGAATACCTGATGGCCCGTTATGATGCCGTCTCCCGGCAGATGGGTTTCCGCGCCACGACGCTGGGTGAGCATCGTCACTGGCAACATGAACTGCGCGCGCGGCTGCGCCAGATCACCGGCGTGGATACTATGATCCTTTGCCCCTTGCAGCCGAAAGTGACGGAGCGAATTGAGTGCGAGAGCTATCTGCGCGAGCGCGTCCTGCTGCAAACGGAGCCAGGCGTGATCATGCCGACCTATGTGTTCATCCCCGCCGCTATCGAGCCGGGGGAACGACGGCCCACTGTGATTGCCCCGCACGGCCATAGCAGTGGTGGTAAGTACGCGCCGGCCGGTCGTCGAGACATTGCAACTCTGGTGGATACCATAGAACAGCACAACTATGACTATGGCGTGCAGTTCATGCGTCAGGGATTCGTCGTCTTTTGCCCCGATGCGCGCGGGTTTGGAGAACGGCGAGAGTGGCCCCACCAAGGAGATGACCAGCTCCTGTTCAAGTCCTGCGAAGTCCTCAATCATATGGCGATGCCGCTCGGCCAGACCGTTACAGGGATGTGGGCCTGGGATTTGATGCGCCTGGCCGATTACATCGAGACGCGAGCGGAATGCGACGCCAGCCGGCTCGGCTGTGCGGGACTGTCCGGCGGAGGGTTACAGACGCTTTGGTTTGCTGCCTTGGATGAGCGCGTCCGCTGCGCGGTGGTGAGCGGCTATCTCTATGGCTATAAGGACTCACTGCTCAAGCTCTGCAGCAACTGCTCCTGCAACTACGTGCCTCACCTTTGGGAGTTGGCGGACATGGGGGATATCGCTGCCCTGATCGCGCCGCGCCCCTTGCTCATCGAGACCGGCACACGTGATGCGCTGAACGGCGAGCGGGGGCTAGCGAATGTCAGTGAGCAAGTTGACATAACACGGAAGGCGTATCAACTGCTCGGTGTGCCGGAGCGGCTGATGCATGACGTGTTCGAGGGGGAGCATAAATGGCATGGCCAGCAGGCCATCCCCTGGCTGGCGCGGTGGCTGGCCGCTTGATGGCACATCGCAAGGGCAGCCCTGCGCGGCTGCCTAGCCAGGACACCACGAAGGTCACGAAGTAGATTCCCCTTGTGTACTTGGTGACCTTCGTAGTGTTTTGTCTGTTATTCCTTTACCGCAGCAGAAAGATCCCTTGATCCTCCAGGATGGCTTTGACCTTCTCCGAGGCGGCCAGGGCACTGATGCCCGCCGCAGTGGTCTCCACTGGCAGGGAACCGAGCGCGTCAGGCATCTCCGCCAGCCGTTGCCCGCCAAAGCGGGCGAGGATGTCGTCAATATCCCCCAAGGCCTGCCCGGCCGAGCGGCGTGTGGCCTCGATTGCGGCCTGCCGTTCCGTCAACGATTGGCGCTTTGTGCTCCCTTGCTCCGTGTTCTGAACGCCAAGCAAGACAATCGCGCGCACTTTTTGTTGCGGACCAAGCCGATCCAGCCGGGCCGCGAACTGGGGACTGATCTTTTCCTCTGGAAACTTGAATTTTCTCTGTCTCATGTGTGTCCTACGTCAGGCAAGGGCCTTGAGCGCCTCGGCCGGCTGTGCCAGGCCATAGCCCCAGCGATTGTCGGGGCGGCGTTGCGCGCCTGCCGGATGTTTGGCCGTATCCCTCAATGCCTGCATGATGTCGGTGGCCGGCGCCTCCGGCTTGGCCGCCATGAGCAGCGCGGCGACCCCCGTGACGTGTGGCGTAGCCATGGAGGTACCGCCCAGGTAGGCGTATTCGTAGGTGCCATCGGGCCGCTTCTCCGGCGGGATGCAGGAGTAAACCTGGACACCCGGGGCGACTACGTCCGGCTTGGTCACCAGCGCATCCTCCTGGCCGGGGAAGACGAGGCTGGCGCCACCGCTGAAAAAGGCGACCTCCACCTTGCTGCGCGCTACCTTTTCCACCGCGCCGACGGAGAAGGCGTGGCTGGCATTGCCCGGCGAACTGCTGTTGCCATGGTTCTCGTTGCCGATGGCGACCACGGGCAGGATGCCGTAAGAATGGATCAGCGTCTTGAACAACTCGTCGAAGAGCGGCTCATAATAGCTGAAGCCAAGCGACATGTTGATGATGTCTGCCCCCTTCTCCACGGCCCAGACGATTCCTTCCACGAGAGTGCGCAACGTCGCCTCCCCAACCAGGACGCCCGCGACAAACAGGTTGACTTCCGGCGCCACGCCGATGGCCACGCCATCCGGGGTTTTGCCGCCTCCGATCGTGCCGCAGACGTGGGTGCCATGGTACCCGCCATCGAACGTCGGCTTGGCGGTGATGCGCCGGCCGAGCGGGTCAATGATGATGAAATCCTTGACCCGGCTGCCCAGCGCGGCATGTTCGCCATGCACACCCGTATCGAGTACGGCCACGTTGATGTCCTTGCCCTTGGTCGTCTCCCACAACTTGGGGATGTCGAGTTGCTCCAGCCCCCAGGTCAATCCCGCTTTCTTCTCCTGCTTGACCAACTCCGCATAGTCCACCTGCTGCGGCTCGATCAGATGAATCTTTTGGTTCGGCAGCACGGCGACGACCTCCGGCTGTTCCGCCAGCGCCTGGAGCGTCTTGTGCGTCACCTCCATCGCCGCGACGGGCAGCGCGCCAGAGCCGATGGTGGAGACGGCCAGCCCCTCCTCGCGTCGCAGGCGCTTGCTGCTCACCTCTCGATAGCTCTCAAACAGCCTCATCTCCACCGGCCTTTGCGCGGCGGCAAGCTCTTTGACGTAGTTGAGGCGCATCTGCAGCTCGCGCAAGCGACCGCGCGGCGGCAGTCCTTTGCTCTCCGGCGCCTCGTAGATGACGATGGCGTCGCGCTTGTCGTTGGGGCCGCTTTCAGCGAGGAAGGGATTGAAAGCGGGCGAGATCTTGACTTTGCGTTCCACTTTACCTGACCTCCTTTGCTCATGAATCTGACGCCAGTTTGCTAGGCAGAGATTTCTTTTGGTTTGGAGGCACAGCAACTACCTCGGATTGCTCGGCCAAGGCTGGCACCATGCGGTGCGCGTGCGTCAGCTTTTGGCCAGCAATGCCTTGTGTTTACGTTCCTCCGATTCAAGTATACATCATTTTCCGCCGGGAGGCAACCGGCGGAGCGGGCGTGCCCAGCGACCGCCCTCCAGGCCGAGTGTTGAGAACGCAGGCGTATGCTCACGAGCCACCAGAGGCAGGTAGATCCAGCGCATCCCGCGTGGTGACGCCAGCGTCGGCGTCGAAGTAGGCGTCTCCGTCGGGGTTGCTGTTGGCTCTTCAGTGGGCGACGCCGTGCCGGTCGGCGTTGACGAAGGCGTGGCCATCTCTGTCGGCGTAGGTGTCACCGTCGGCTTGGGCGTTCGCGTTCGGGTTGGCGTTGCGGTAGCGGTGGGCGTCACGACGGTGGTTCTGGTGGGCGTGGCCGTTGGCGGCAAGGGGCAGGTCACGACGAAGACCTCAGGCACCACTGGCGATGTCGTCTCGTTGCTCTCCACGATCACGCAGTTGGTGATCTGGGCGCCAATGGGCACGGCGGAGATGATATAGACATGCAGATGCAGGCGCACCACCTGGCCGGACTGGATTGTCCCGATCACCCAGCGAACCTGGTGCGTGGCAGGGAGGTATTGGCCGTTGGTAGGCGTGCCGTCCGGATGGTTCGTGTCGGCGAAACGAAGTTGCGGCGGCAAGATGTCGAACACGACTACGCCGCTGAGGTCGCTGGGCGTCAGGTTATAGATGTCAATCGTGTAGCGCTGCCCCCAGCCAGGGCAGAGGTAGTCGTGCCAATGGCGTATCTCCACCAGGCTCTGGTTGAAGCCGAAATGCAAAGTAAGGTCGGCGACCCGGCCAGGAGTCAACGTCGTGGTCAGGCTTGTCGGCGTAGTGGCAAAATAGCCGGGCGGGAGCTGCACTCTCACTGTGTAGACCTGGGGTAGCGGAAGACGGCTGAAAGTATAATAGCCATTGGCGTCGGTCTGCATGGTAGCCACGGTGGCTCCATTGACGAGCAACTCCACCAGGACATTGGGGATGCCCGTTTCGCCCGAATCGGGCACACCATTGCGGTTGTAATCATACCAGACGCGGCCACCAACTTCGCCATTTGCCAGATGGGCCACAGCTCTAGCCACGCAACCGTGGTCATCGGTGATGGTCAGGGTGCCGGTGATAGCACCGCAATACGGGGGATCGGCCCGCGTGTAGGAGCCAGCGATGGTCCCGCCGACGCCGGTGACCGCTCCGCCATCGGAAAAGCCAAGCCGCCAACGCAGGTTGCCCAACCCGTCGCAGTCGTGCACCGTGGCTGTATAGTTAATCGTAGCAGCGCAACGGTGGGGTTGGGTGAGAGAGAGGCTGCTGATGGCTGGCGGCTGGTTGACATAAACACGACTCCGCATGGGACGGATGCAGCCCTGGGCACCTGTGGCGGTGAGGGTCACGGTGTACAGCCCACAATGACTGTAGAGATGGGTAGCGGTGAAGGTGCTGCTATTGGTGGGGAATGGGCCGGAACTGGTGCTATCTCCCCAATTCCAGGTATAGGAGCAGGGCAGGTAGCCGGTGAAAGTGCCCACGGTCTGGATGGCCGAGTCGCATTGTCCTACAGTAATGTTCGCTTTCAGTAGATAGGCGTATAGGCTGGCAGACACTTCATGGGTGATAACGTGACGGGTGCAGGGGGTCTCCACGATCAACTGCGCGACATAATCGCCTGGGGCAGTGTAGGTGAAAACGGGTGTGGCCGTGTTCAGGCCTGTACCTGTGCCTGGCCCGCCAAAGTCCCAGGTGTAAGTATACGCGCCCGTCACCGTAGCGGTAAAGTGTGCCCCCACATTAACGCCCAGGCATGGTTCATAGATGAAGTCAAAGCCACCAGCCGGCACGCCCACATTGACCTGTACATCGTCTACATACCAGCCTATGTCGGGCACCGAGTTATCGCACGCCAGACGCCAGCGCACTTGTGCGCTCCGGCCGGCATAGGCTGAGAGGTCCACAATAACTTGCTCCCAGTACCAGCTATAGCCGCTCCACGCTTGCCGCCCGGCGATCGGGCTTTCATAGTCCCAATCAATGACCGAGTTGTAAGGAGTTTGGATGATGTACGGCCCCAGGTCCTCCCAAGTGGTGCCCCCATTGGTGGAAATCTCAATGACCGCGCCGTCGAAACCCTCCTCCAGGCTGTACATGTGCCAGAAGCTCAGGGTTGCGCCGCTGGTGGCCTGGAAGGGCGTCCTAATCCACAAATAGTCGTCGTTAACCCAGTCCACATCTGGCGAGAGCCAAGAGTGCCTTGGGCTGTGCGCCTGCTCTGTGGTGAGCACCCAGCCATCGTCGCCCCATCCGGCGGCGTGTGACCATTTGCCTTCGCCCGATTCCATATCATCCCAAAAGGCCTGTTGTAGCTCCTCCGTCTCAAAACTGTTGAGGGCTGAGAAAGCCCCCTCGCCGCACCCATTGCGTCCACTGATCCGCCAAAAGTAGCATGTGCCCCCTGTCAGGCTAGTTGTCATGGCGTATGTATAAGTAGTGAGGCCGGATACATCCAGGATCGGCGACGCGCACAGGGTATCCACGCAGACCTGCAGGCGGTAGCTTGTGGCCTGAGATACGGGCGACCACTGGAAAGTTGGACGCAAGGGTACTGCAGAGGCGTCGTCGCTTGGCGAGACGAGGAGAGGAGCGGAGGGCGGGTTGTGATTGACGATGAGTTCCGTCGTCGTCGTGTGAGTGTGAGTGGTTTCGGCGGTGCCGGTGATGACAAAGGAATATGCACCATCCGGGGTGCTGCCCGTGGTGGTCATGATGAGCGTGGAGGTCAGTGGCGGGATAAGGGTGGCCGGGTAGAAGGCGTAAGGCGTGTTGGCCGGCGCTCCGCCCAGCGTCAGCGTCACCGTCCTGCTGTAGCCCATGATGGCCCCCAGCGACACGTGGTAGGTGACGATCTGGGGCGCACAGATCTCCTGGCTTTCTGGAGAGACAGAGAGCCTGAAATCCGGTTCCTCAGCCATGTTGTAAACCACCAGGGCAAAATCCTGGTCGGTGGCCTCCCCATTATAGGGAACGCCGTCCCCCGCAATGTTACTGGCAACAACTCGGATGACCACAGATGACACGCCAGGATTCTGGATGTAGACGCACTCGATGTTATTGCGGTAGTCAGCAGCGCCGCCGCTGGTGGACCAGCCATTGGCAAAGACGTTCCCTTTGTAAGTGGTGCTATTGACTATCACTTCCAGGTCCAGATCGTTCACCCAGGCATCGCCGCCGGCCACGCCGGGGGCATCCGTCCAAACCAGGGTGATCTTGAGCGGCCTGGTGGGATCGGCAACACCACCCTGCAATGTCCATACCTGGCCGCTGCCGGTGAAGAGGTGAGTCTGGTCGCGGTACACCATGGTCTGGCCGTTGCCGATGACATTGTCTAGGTTCATGCGCCCCCAGCCCTCGTTCATATTAGGGATGTCGGGTGTGCCCATATCGGTCGCGCCGTTCACCAGCAGGGCCTTGGCCATGGCCGGGCTGGGCACCGCTCCCCCGTTCAAGCTTTTCCACCATTGGGTGATGAGGGCCACGCCTCCGGAGACGTGGGGGCAGGACATGCTAGTGCCGCTCATGTATGCATAGTCCGGCTGGCCGCCGACGATCTGGGCGCAGCCGTAATACTCCTCGCCGCTATAAGAGCGTAGCGAGGCAACATCGCTGCCGGGAGCGAGGATGTGCGGCGCTATGCGCCCATCCAGACATGGCCCACGGCTGGAAAAGTAGACGACGTTCTCGATATTATCGGACACGCCGCACCAAGACCCCAGCGGATTGTCAGTCCGGTAGCTCTCTGAGGCTCCCACGGCGATGATATTTTTGGCTTCGTGCGGTTCCGAGATGGAGGAGGGGTATGGCCCCTGGTTTCCGGCAGAAAAGACTATGATCAGCGGTTCCGCCACGTTAGTCGTGTCCAGGTTTGCGTCGCGGACGATGAGGTCATGGGTCACGCAGGCTGAGGAGTAGCCCTGGGCACCCCAGGCGCCGGTGTACCAGCTATTGCTGGAAGCTACAGCGCCATTCGTCATTGAGTCCTTGCTCAGCCGTTGCCAGCCGCCGATGGGGGGCCAATACCAGGAAAAGAGCGCGTTCTGCACCACCAATTGCGCGCCAGGGGCCACGCCCAAGCCGTAGAGAAAGCCGTTGGGATCGGCGATGCCCAGGGCGCCATTGCCGGCGATGATGCCGCCGGTGTGGGTGCCGTGGCCGTGCAGATCGGTAGGGTATTCGCCATCGCTATAGTCCACAAAGGCGGCAATGCGGCCACGGATATCCAGGTGCGCTGTGCTGCTGTCATTCGTGTCACAGCCGGTGTCCACATCGGCGATGAGCACGCCGCTGCCGTCCACCCCTTTCGCTGTGAGCCAGTTCCGATAGCCGGCGAAAGGCACGCCCCCACTGTGATTGCCCACGACGATCTGATCTGCCACTTCGTCATCCAGGCCGGGCCTGGGCGAGGCATAGTCTACATGGTAAACATTGCGTATCTGGGCTACAGTGTCCAGGTGTACTGCGTCGAGGGCAAAGATGGCATTGACGAGTCGCCCATGCCGCAGCACCGGCAGCGGAAAGCTCTGCACATAGCGCGCACCCAGCCCTTTGATGGCATCCAGTGTCTCTTTCACATGGCCGTCATCATAGATGAGCACATTCACATTCTCGATGAGGCCGGTTTGGGTCACTAGCGAAGGAGCGGTTTTGTATGCCGGATGGAAAACCCCGATCCAACGCACAGGGGGGGAGGTCCTGATCAGTTGCACCTGGGCGGATGTAGCCCAGACGAGATAGGTGTTCTGCGGCACGTACTGCAAGGCCAGCAGCCCGCTCCTTTCCAGGTTCTCCAGCCACTCATCGCGGATCGGCCCCACGAATTGCACCAGGAAAAAACCCGCCTCGCCAGAGACCAGGCGCGCGCGTTGGCTCTTCGGGATGGCCGGCTCGCCGCGGCGCGTGTCGAAAGAAAAGTTTCCCAGACCGATCCGTGTGGCATGGGGCTGCGGCTCGTAGGGCACGCCCGCTTGCTGCAGGGCTGCTGCTTGTGCCACCGTCATCTCCACCCAGACGAAGCTGCCATAATTGATGGCCGACATTACCTGGTCCGGCCTGATCTTTTGATAGGCCGCCGGAATCATGCGAGCGATAACCGTCAGCAGCGGAGAGTTGGCTGCGTTCTTCCCGGTTTGCGCTATGCTCCGAAGGCCTGGCGCCGCGAACCAGAGCGCCACGAGGAGGAGAATGGTGAAGAGCGTCCAGATGAGACCGATCCTATGCCAACGAGCCTTCGCCTGGGGGGTTCCAGACACGCTTTGCCTCCTGTTGGGGTGAATGGTAGCACTTTATTCCTCTAGTGAGAAGACAACCCTTCCCGGCTTTTCCAGCCGGAAGACCTTTTCCTGGTCGTCGTATGCGATCCCGTGTTCCCTGGCCGCTTGGAGGATCCTCTGAAAGATACTTTTTATCTCCACCTTGTCGTACACGAAATGAGCATCCTTCACCAGGTTCAGCGTCTGCCAGGTGGGTATTTTCTTCAAGCCCTTTATGTCGTATACGAGGACAGTGATATCCCTGCGGAACTTGGCAACCAATTCGCTGAAGGCGTAATATAGTTCATCCTGCTCCTTGAGAGGAATCTCCTTTTCGGTGATGACAAAGATGTCAATATCGCTTCTCTCGTCAAAGTCTCCGCGGGCCAACGAGCCGAAAAGCCCCACGGCTAGTATCTCCTCCTTATCTAACCCCAGGGCGATCCCTCTTACTTCGTGCTTAACCTCCCCGACATCCATGTTTTATCTCCTGAAGAACCTCTCTACGAATCCCGTCGCCTGAGCCACGGACGTTTTTGCCTTATCGAGTAATCCCGTGGCAACCTCTTCTGTGCAGAATTCCGACGGGCTTCTCCAAAGGCCGTTTTTGAGGCCCCCATATGTAGAACGTCCGTGCCAGGGCGCTGCTTCCTTGGCGAATGAAGCCACCTCCAGGAGGTTATTGGGCAGAAGCCCTTTTTTTACCAGCTTCCTCAGTTGCTTCGACGAGTCGTGTGTCCATTCAAAGGCTTCGAAGCAAGAGATCAGCGCTTTGGCGGATTTCTCGATGGCCAGTTGGGAATAGTGGATAATGGTCACCCAATCCTTCAGCGCGGAATAGCGTATAGCTCTGTCCAGGTCCTCCTTCGCCTCTTTGAGTAGCCTCACGGCTTCTTGGGCTGTGTCCACGTTTCTTCTTCTCCGCTCAGCATGGCCAGCACTTTCGCCACCCGCGCTGCTGTCTCCGGTTCCAGGGGCATAGTGGTCTGGATGTCCGCCAGCACGTCGCGGCTGAAGCGCGCCGCCATGGCTGACGCCTCCATCTGGTGCAACTCCAACGCTAACAGAAACTGGCCCGGCTGGACGATGGCCACGTCCCGGTAGTGGCGTATATCCAGCAGGTCACGGTCGCTGCTGACCAGGTAGTGAGCTTTTCCCTCCACGGCGCAGGCCAGGAACTTGTCATCCTTCGCATCCCGGCAAGCACCGGACAGGTTCAGCGTTCCCGGCACGTGCTCCGAGAAGCGTTCCAACCCGCGTACCAACTCGTCCAGCGGTGCGGCGGCTAACCGTCGAATCGCTGGCCGAGCCAACACGCCGGCCAGTTCGGCCCGCGTAGCTGGGGAGGACAGCAGTATAAAGGTGCCGGCCCGCCAGTGGGCCACAACTCGCTGCATAAACCCGCCTCGTGTCAGTGCGTAGCTGACCAGTGAACTGGTGTCAATGACCACGCGCAGCACAGCTCACTCCGCAGCGTTGACGGCTTCGGCACGGGCCTGCTCAATGATGGCTAGCACTTCTTCATCGGTCAGGCCAACGTTGCGCTCGGCATTACGGGTGGCAGCGGCTTCCAGCCACTCGAAGAAGGCCTCCCGCTCCTGCCGGAAACGCTGGAATTGCTGGTATTCGTCCAGGCTGATGATCGCCGCCTGGGGCCGACCAAAAGTCTCAATGATGTAGACCTCGCGTCGCTCTCGCACCGCCTGTAGGATGTCAGTCAACCGCTGCCGCAAATCGGTCGTACCGATGCTCCGCTCCATAACAGCTTCCTCCCCGAGAGTTGAAAAGATTTACAAACATTATAAACCTTATACATCCCTCTGTCAAATCATGGGCCAACCGACTTCTAGCTTGGCGCATCAACGCATGTTGGCCACCAGAACTGAGTCTCCCACGCCGAATGA
>CAYPON010000018.1:0-11330 GCA_964412315.1 uncultured Anaerolineae bacterium
CGGGGCCAGAGAGCATCTCTACTGTCGGCGGGAGCATCTGCCGGATGCCATAGCGCAAGATAGCGTGCGTGTGCCCACCGCAGAATTCCATTAACCGCAAAGGACGATGGGAACGGGCACGGATGCGCTCCACGAGCCGGCGGGCAAGTTCCGGATCGCGGAACTCGTTTATATACTTCACAGCGAGGCTCCCTCCCTCTCTTGCGCTGCCTCCAACTCCGCAAAAAGGCGAAGCGTCTCCCTCGCCTCCTCCTCATCCAAGACGCTGATGGCAAAGCCGGTGTGGACGATCACGTAATCGCCCACCCGAGCCTCGGGCGTCAGAGCCAGGCTGATGCGACGGTTGGCCCCACCGATTTCCACCTCCGCCATTCCGTCTCGATCAATCGCTTTAATCAACATAGGTATCGCTAGACACACCTCTGGACTCCTTCACACAGCATCAGCATTCAAGCCTGCCACCACTGCCTGCCCCAGCGAGAGGCCCCCGTCATTGCAGGGCACCTGCTGATGTAGAAGCAACTGGAATCCTGCCTCCCGCAACAGCGGCACGGTCAAAGCCAGTAGCAGCCGATTCTGGAAACAGCCGCCGCTCAAAGCGACGGCGCGCAGGCCGCTTTCCGCTGACAACTGCTGGCACATCTCCAGGACGATTTGGGCGATAGTGCGGTGGAATCGCCAGCCGATTACCCGCACACTCACGCCTTTATGCAAGTCTGTTAGAATCGCCTGCCACATCTCCTCCAGGCGAATGATCTTGCTCCCCCCTTCCTCGGCGATAGAAAAGGGGTACAGACCTGACGGGTTTTCCAAACCTGTCAGGTCTGTAGACAACATCTCCAACTCGATGGCCGCCTGCGCCTCATAGCTGACCCGCTCGCGCACGCCGCATAGCGCGGCCACGGCATCGAAGAGGCGGCCACAGGAAGAGGTCAGTGGCGCGTTGAGCCGCCGTTGGACTTGACGCTCAATAGCCTGAATCTCTTCCGGCGCCACACCCTGCAAAGCCGGGACATCGGGGATTTTGCCTTGCAGCGCGTAACCATAGGCGATAGCCAGACGATAGGGATTCTTGATCGCGCTTTCCCCTCCGGCCAGCGGGAGATATTCGAAATGTCCGGCTCGTCGCCACTGATGATAATCGGCGATCAGAAACTCACCGCCCCAGATCGCCCCGTCCAGGCCATAGCCAGTGCCATCCAGCGCCGCGCCGATCACCGGCTGGTGGCTCTCCTCAAGCCCGTTATCGGCCAGGCAACTGACGATGTGCGCATAGTGGTGTTGCACTGGGATCAGGTGCAAGCTCTTGTCCGTAGCCGCAAGCTCCAGGGCGTACTTGGTGGCCAGATATTCCGGGTGCGGGTCATAAGCGATTACGGTGGGCGAGATGCGAAAGAGCCTCTGGTAAAGCGCGATGGTTCGCTCATAATGCTCCAGCGTCTCTAGATTCTCCATGTCGCCGATGTGCTGGCTGACGAAGGCGTAGCGCTCTTTGGTGAGGCAAAAGGTGTTCTTCAGTTCCGGCCCGCAAGCCAGCACCTGGGGAAGCGCAAAAGGCAGAGAGATAGGATACGGAGCATAACCGCGAGCGCGACGGATAGGCTGCGGGCCGCCGCTGGGAACGAACCAGACGCTGTCATCGTAACGGGCGTAGATGCCCCGGTTGTGCAGAAGAAAGTAATCGGCCAAATGGCCAAGGCGGCGCAGGGCTTCCTCATTATCCTGGGCAATCGGTTCTTCGGAGAGATTGCCACTGGTCATCACCAGCGGACGCCCCACCTCCCGCAGGAGGAGGTGATGCAGCGGCGTATAGGGTAACATGACGCCCAGGTAGCGATAATTGGGCGCGACAGCCGCGCAGACGGACGAATCCTGACGCCAGGGAAGCAGCGCGATGGGGCATTGGGGCGAGGTCAGCAAAGTCTCCTCTTCAGCCGACACCTCACAATGCTGGCGGATTTCCTCCATCGTCGCCATCATCACCGCGAAGGGCTTGTGTGGACGCCGCTTGCGCCCGCGTAATAGCTGCACGACAGCTTCATTCGTCGCGTCGCACGCCAGATGGAATCCCCCTAGCCCCTTGATCGCCACTATCCTCCCCTCCATCAGCAGCCGTGCAGCCGCCCGTAGGGGTGAGGTCTCCTCGCTCTGCGGCAAGAATACCTTGCCCCTACCATCGGTCAGGGTTAGATGCGGCCCACACACAGGACAAGCGTTCGGCTGGGCGTGAAAACGGCGATCCAGGGGGTCATCGTATTCCGCCTGGCAAGCAGGGCACATGATGAAATCGCGCATCGTCGTCTTGGCGCGGTCGTAGGGGATATCCTCGATAATGGTGAAACGGGGGCCGCAATTGGTGCAATTGGTGAAGGGGTAACCATAGCGCCTGTCAGCAGGGTCGAATAGCTCGCAGCGGCAATCGGCGCAGGTGGCAATATCGGGCGAGATGAGTTGGTAGCGCCCCTCCTGGGCCTCGCTGTGGCGAATCTCAAAGCTATGGTAACCCACCGGCAGCGCATCGGTTACCGTGATGCCCTCGATCCGCGCCAGAGGGGGAGCTTGTGTCTCCAGGTCGCGCAAGAAGGCTTCCAGGGCTTCCTGCGCGCCCTCCACCTCGACCTCCACGCCGGCGGAGGTGTTCCGCACCCAGCCCTTCAAGCCATGCTCATGGGCAAGGCGATAGACGAAAGGGCGAAAGCCGACGCCCTGGACAACTCCCTGCACCCAAATCCGTTTCAGGCAAGTCATGCTGGGGGTGCCAACGACGGTGGCCCGCGTCTCTAGTTGGTCAGGCAATGTCGCATTATCCTTCTAGCAGGGATATAAAGGATAGACAGGATATTTGATCATCTTTCATTACCCTGTTCATCCCGTACATCTCTGTGAATTACAGGGATCAACCTGCAGGAGGGTTGTACTCAAGCCGCCCCTCGACCTCGCTCTTCAGGTTCTGATGGCGGCGCAGATACTCTTCCAGGATATCCTGGGTGGAGGTGGCGATGACTTGATAGGTCTCGATCTTGTTCAAAGCGTCGTTGCTCTGCCCCAGGTTCTTCTCCGAGTTCTTGTAGTGATAGGCCTGCATGGCGATGGTGTACTGCCTCTCATCCTGCACCGGCTGGCCGTTGAGCGTCAGCGATTCCAGGGCGTGTTTGGCATTGTCGTAGGCCGCCTTGACGCCCTTGTTGACCTGGTAGCATTCCCCGTCCCCTCGACGGTTCTCCGGGCGCATGATGTGGGCAAAGATCGCTTTGAGCTGCGCGCCGGTGACGGTGCATTTGATGAGCGCATCATCGTAGGGAAAGATCGCCTTCAGGTCGCCCAATGTCACCAGCGGGCCCAACTGCGGCTTGCGGATCGAGCCAGCGCCGAGGAGCACGACATCAACCTGGGCGCGCTCAACGGAAATGTCAGCGAACAGGTTTCCCAACTCCGTCTCCACCTCGCGTCGAGGGTGCGTCAGTTGCCGCGCGAACTTGGTGATGATGGTGTTGTACTTGCGATCCACCGCCTCTTTGAAAGAGTCAATGTATTTCTGCAGCTCCACATCCGGCCTGGCCAGGGCGTTGTCTATCGTCAGAAGCTTCCACTGCCACTCTACGATGCTATTAGTATCGTCATCCACCAGGATGTCAAAGCGCCCAACCTGATCCGTGCCGGTGCCGGCCTGGGAGATGAGGATATTGTTCACCACGACGGGCTGTTCCAGGAGGGTGTGAGAGTGACCGCCGATGATCATGTCCACGCCCCACTCCGACTTGAGCATCGCCGCCAGCTCCTTGTCCGCCTCAAAGCCGATGTGGGTGAGGAGGATCGTCAGGTCAATGTCCTGATCTTTATAGGCGTTGCAGATTTTGCCCACTTCCTTGCCGGCCTCTTCCAGGGAGATGAAGGTGGCGATGTCGCTGTCCATTTTCAGCGCGGCCAGCACGGCTTCGGTGACGATGCCGATGAAAAGGATATCGAACCCCGCCTTTTTGATGATGAGATAAGGCTGCATCAGCCGCTTGTTGTACTTGCGGATGTACAGGTTGGCGTTGACGATGGGAAAGTTGGCCATCTTCTCCAGGAAGAGCAAGTGCGGCAGGCCATAATCCAGCTCATGGTTGCCCAATGTGACCACATCGGGGGCGAGATAGTTCATGATCTCGATGGTCGAAATGCCCCGGTATTCCGAGTCAATCGTGGAGCCTTGCACCATGTCGCCAGAGATAAGGTACAGCACGTTTTCCTCTTCTTTGCGCACCTGGTTGATGTAGCCGGAGAGCAAGGCCAGTCCGCCGATGAGCTTTCCCTCCACGCCTCTTGACTCGGCCAGGAAATCACCATGCATGTCGTTGGAGTGTAGGATGGTGAACTTTTTCGTTTTCATGGATGTCCCTCTCTTTCGGATTCTGGCGTAGGAACCCGTTTTCTGACAGAAAACGGGTTCTTTCTAGTATAGCACATCCGACCATTTTCCTCAAACCGGATAGGTTTTTGGAAGCCTGTCCGGTTTGGATTAAAATATCAGCGTCTTCAGCAGTTCAATCCATAACCCACTGAGGAGGAAAAGGGAGATGACTGTGCAAGGTAACGAGCCGATTCGCGTCGGCATTGCGGGATTGGGGCGCAGTGGTTGGGGAATCCACGCTCGCCTGTTGGAGCCGCTAAAGGATAAATACCGCATCGTCGCCACCTGCGACATAGATGCTGCCCGCGGCCAGGAGATGGTGGCCCGTTTCGGCGGCCGCGCTTATCAGGACTACGCCGGGCTGCTAGGCGATCCAGAGGTGGAGCTAATCGTCGTGGCGCTGCCCAGCTACCTCCATCCGTCCCACAGCATCATGGCCTTGCAGGCCGGCAAGCACATCGTCTGCGAGAAACCGATGGCCGCTAGAGTGAGCGATGCGGACGCCATGATCGCGGCGGCGAAAAAGGCCGGAAAGGTGCTGACCATCTTCCAGAACCGCCGCTATCACGCCGACTTTCTCAAGGTGCGCGAGGTGATCGCCTCCGGCAAGTTGGGGCGCATTGTGATGATCCGCTTCGCCTGGGACAGCTTCGGACGGAGGTGGGACTGGCAGACCCTGCGCAGCTACGATGGAGGCTCGCTCAACAACACCGGCCCCCACGCCCTCGATCAGGCCTTGCTCCTCTTTGGCGATCAAGACCCCCATGTCTTCTGCGACTTGCAGCGAACCGTCACCTCCGGCGATGCCGATGATCACGCCAAGGTCATCTTCTATGGCCCTGGCGCGCCGACGATTGACATCGAGATTTCGTCGGTCTGCGCCTACCCGCAGGAGCCGTGGCTTGTATTGGGCACACAAGGCACGCTGGCTGGCTCGTACAGGGCCTTACGTTGGAAGTATTTCGATCCCACCAAAATCCCGCCGCGACCAGTGGACACCCGCCCCACGCCCGACCGCTCCTACAACCGCGAGGATCTCCCCTGGCAAGAGGAGATGTGGGACATCTCGGAATTTAAAGGCCCTGGCGACAGCGGTTTTTATCTCGACCTCTATGAGACGATCCGCCGCGGTGCGCCTTTGGCGATCACGCCGGAAAGCGTCCGCCGTCAGGTCGTCGTCCTGGAGTATTGCCACAAAATGACCGGTCTCTAGGTATCAGAACAACCTTCCCGAAAGCTCAGAAGCTTTCGGGAAGGTTACGGGCGAATAACAAAACACCAGATCTCAAATATCCAGTACCTTGCGCAGCCCGTGCATCAGTGGCAGAGGCAAAGTCTGCCCGCCGTCTACACAGATGACCTGGCCGGTGATGAACTCGGCCTCGTCGGAGACGAGAAACGCCACCAGCTTGGCCACATCCGCCGGGAAGCCGACGCGCCCCCAGGGCACCTCCTTGGCCCACGCGCTGCGCTCATACTGCGGGGTGGCGGCGTAGTAACGGGGCACCTCGATAACCCCAGGCGCAACGCAATTGACGTTGATATGCTTCCGCGCCAACTCGAAGGCCATCTGGCGGGTCAGGTTGTGCAGGCCCCCTTTCGTCGCAGCATAGGCGGCATGGCCGGGCATTGACTGCAAGCCATGCACCGAGCCAATATTAACGATCTTGCCGCCGCCACGGACGATCATGTGTTTAATGGCTGCCTGCGAGCAAAAGAACGCAGCCTTGAGGTTGATGTTGAACGTGCGATCCCACAGCTCTTCTGTCACCTCCGGGATGGGCGCCGAGGTGGTGATGCCTGCATTGTTGACCAGGATGTCAATGCCGCCGAAGCGCTCCACGCACTCGCTGATCAAGCGTTGACACTCGGAGACGCACGACAGGTCTCCCTGGACGGCCACCGCCTGCCCGCCATTCTCAGTGATCCGTCGCACCACCTCCTCTGCACCCTCAGCGCTGCTGTGGTAGTGAAGCATGACCTTGGCACCGCGCATTCCTAGCTCCAGCGCAATCCCCTGGCCGATGCCGGTCCCCGCGCCCGTGACCACCGCGATCTTGTCTTTCATGCGATCCCCCTTACCCAAAACCAGACTTCCAAGGTCTGACCTTTTCAACAGGCCAGAAGAAAGGCCGACTCTTCGTTCACAAACCTGGTGATCCAGACCAGGCGTTCCAAATCGCCGTCGGTCGGCACGTTATCCCCTGTGCCCAGGATGAAATGATCCCCAGGGGCGGCTTGTCGGATGACATCGCGCACATGCTTCTCGAATTCCTGTCGTGTGAAGGGAGGCGAAAACATGGTGGAGGCGATGCCGCCCCAGATCGTAATCTTGGAGCCCCAAACCCGCCGCGCCTGGGCTACGCCGATGTTGGTCATGGGCGGCGAGGTGAAAGCCTCAGCGACATCAAAGCCCGACTCGGCGATCAGTTCCATCAGGCCGTCGTTGTGGCCATCGGTATGCGTCATAAAGACTTTGCCAGCGGCGTGCAGCACCTCGGCGGCATGTTGGAACCAGGGCAGAAAATAACGGCGGTACAGAGGCGGCGGCGTCAACTGGATGTCATAATTCCCGTCGCATTCGATGATCGTAGCCGGGGAACGCGCCGCGATGCGAAGCTCTGCCTCCGCTTCCGCCTCCAATACAGCAAGCAGGCGTGCCATCTGCTGCGGATAGTCGTACAAGGCGTAATAGGTATCTTGATAGCCGAGGAAATCCCGCATCGCCCGGTGCAGGGGAGAGAACCCTCCATCCGCGAGCACCGCGCCATCTTCGCCAATCTCCTGGAGCATCTGTTGGACCGCCTCGTGGTTCGGCGCGATGCGCGTGCGCTCTATCAGGCGCACGGCCAGCGCGAAATCCCTCTCCTCTTCGATCAGATTCTTGATATGGCGACCGCGCACCCCGGCGCGCTCCAATTCTGGCGTGCTCTCCAGCAGGGAGTGCAAGGTTCCCTCCGGCATCCGATACTCCGTGCGCAGGATGTACCCCTCCTGCGCGGTGACGACTTCTACACCATCGTACTCCCGCCGAAAAGCCGAAATCCCGCGCCCCTTGATTCCCATCCCCAAGGCGCGCGTCATATCAAAGAAGCTCATCTGGCGGTACGCTTCTGGGATGCGGCCATCTTGCTTGGCGGCGTTGTACCAAAGCTCCCAGCGAGGCGCCCAGGCCAGACGATCCACCGGCTGCCCACGCAGCGTGGCGAAGATACGCTGACGATGCGTCATTGCTTGAACCATTAAACAACCTCCTCGAAGAAGATAGAGACGTCAACTTGCCATGCTGAGCGAAGAACCTCGCATGGCGAAGGCGGAGATGCTTCGCTCAGCATGACACACTACTTGACCAAGCTGAAAGCTGATCGCTGATAGCCGATGGCTTTCACTTATAGCGTATCAAACGGCCCGCCGCTTCCAAGCTGGGGAACTGCCCATCGCCGACAGCGGCCAGCAGTGCCGCGCCATAGGCAGCTTCCTCCTCATGCACAGGGATACGTAGAGGCATTCCAAACCCTTCTGCGGCGATCTGCGCCAGGAGGGGATTGCGGCGCAACCCGTTGCCAGAGCCAATGAGAACATCCCGCCCCGCTACACCTATCTGACGCATCCGCTCGTAGCTCTCGACAAAGACGCGCACGAGGCCCTCCAACAGGGAACGAGTCAGGTGGGCAGGAGTGAAGTTAGTGGCCGAAAGCCCTTTCCAGAGGGCGCGACGGCCTGGGTCGTGACGTGCCCCAGCAAAGAGAGGTTCGCAGATCACTCCCTCCGAGCCAGAAGTGACGCTGGCGGCCAGTTCGTTCATCCGCTCGTAGAGATCCTCGTCGCCGCGCGCTCCGAAAAAGGCCTTCCCCACAGCCCGGAAAAAGTCCCGCAGAATGGCGTAGGAGCGCCCCCCACACAGCCCAGCGCTGACCAGGAGATACCCTCCACCAGGATAGCAGCGAGTCTCCAAGATATCATCGGCGACATAGGCAGGGATATGGAGGGAAAGCTGTCCGCCGGTGCCGATGTTCAACGCGACACTGCGGCTATAATCGGCCACACCGCCTAGGAAACTGGCCTGATTGTCGCCGATGGAGACGCAAACCGGGATGCCAGCGCGCATACCGACTTGCGTTGCCAGTTCGGCCCGCAGCCCCCCCGCCGCCGATGGAGCTAATCGCAGCGGGGGCAAAACATCTACAGGCAAGCCCAACTGTTCCAGCAGCGGCAAGTTCCACTGTCGCGTCGCAGCATCAAACAGGCCGGAGCTATCGGCATTGCTGGGATCCGCGCAAGGAGGCTCGCCCGTCAGCCAGGATACGACCATATCCGAGAGGAAAGTGGCACACGCCCCAGCAGGAAAAGAACAGCCGCTCTCCTTCATCCAGAACAGAGTCACGCCCATGAAACCTGTCGCCAGCCGCGCCCGTGGCACATCGCCGGCCAACCGTTGCATCCGTTCCAGGTACGACTCGGAAGAGCCAGGAATACGCTCCTCTCCTCGCCGATCCTGCCAACCGACAAAGGGGGTGATCGGTTTCAAATCGCCGGACAGGAGGCACATCCCGTGCATCTGTCCGGAAACCCCGATCCCGCAAATAGCAGAGGCATCAGCCAGGGAACCGACAACCCGGCGGATCGCCTCCCACGTCAGACCAACCATCCTGGCCGCATCCCACTCGGAACGACCCCGCGCCTTATCCGCGGGCGAGGTCACCTCCGACGCATTGAGGAGGCTCTGCGAAGCCAGGATGTTGCCGCTAGCCGCATCCAAGAGCAAAGCGGTGATATGCGTCGTGCCTACATCCACCCCTAAATAGAGGCGCATAGCCTTCCTTCCGCGAGGTTGCGCACATTATCCGCTCACTCTCCTCCCCTGTCAAACCGCCAATTCGTAGGGGCGAACCCGCGTGTTCGCCCTGCCTGGCAGACACATGGGCTGCTCCTACGTTTGTCAAGGATGCCGTTTGGGATATACTAACACCACGCCTTGTGCCGGAGAGAATCCACTCATGGATGTCATACGCATCAAACCGCATCATTTTTTGGACATCATCACCAGGCTCGGTGCAGGCCAGATCTTCGCGCCTCATCCTTATGGCCATGCCCTGCATCTCGTCGCCGACCGTATCCTGCACGACCCACAGATAACTCTCGAACTGGTGTTGGGGTGCGATGACATCTGCGCGCCGTGTATCTATCAAGCCGAGGGGAAATGTCAGGACACCACGACTACGACGGGGAGGATACTACCAAAAGAGGAGTATAACCGCGCCCTTGACGTGCGCTGGCTGGCGCGCCTCGGTCTGCAGGAAGGGCGGAGGCTCACCGCCTCGGAATTCTGTTGCCTGGCGCGCGAGCGGATGGGTGACATCTACGGGATCTACCCGGACGTGCCGCGGGAGGGAACGGCCATGCGCCGCGAACGTCTCCTGCGGGGCATCGCCATCTACCTCAAAGAGACCGCCTGATGCAAACTGGGCGATAGTCCCCAAATGGAGGAATATCCATCGCTATCCATGAGCCGTTTCGCTTCAAGACGCTGGAGGAATTGAGAGCCAAAATCGCCGAATTGGGCCTCAATCTGCCGTTAGATGACGATCTTTCCCCCTTGGCCGCGCCGGTCAAGATCGGCAATCTGGTGGCTCCCAACGCCCTCATCGTGCATCCTATGGAGGGCTGCGATGGCACAAGCGATGGCAAGCCGGATGTGCTGACGGTGCGCCGTTACGAACGTTTCGCCGCCGGTGGCTCTGGCTTGCTCTGGTTTGAAGCCACCGCTGTGGTTCCCGAAGGACGCGCCAACCCGCGGCAACTGCTCATGGTCAAGGAGAACCTGGAAAGCTTTCGGGCTTTGCTGTCGCACACGCTCGATGTGGCTCGCCAGGCCAATGGCGCCGATTTCAGGCCGGTGACCGTCCTGCAACTCACCCATTCGGGCCGCTATGCCAGGCCGGTGGACGCCCCTGCGCCAGTTATTGCCCATCACGACGGCGTCCTGGATAAAGTGTACAACATCCCCGCCGATTATCCTCTGATCAGCGATGAGGAACTGGATCGCCTTCAGGACCGCTACGTGGAGGCGGCGCGCTTGGCTAAAGAGGCAGGATTCGACGCTGTGGACATCAAAAGCTGCCACCGCTATCTCGTTTCCGAGTTGCACGCCGCGCACACGCGACCGGGACGCTATGGCGGCTCCTTTGAAAACCGGACGCGCTTTTTCCTGAGTGTCGTGGACCGTATCCAGGCGGAGGTGCCAGGGATCATGGTCACTACACGGCTTAATGCCTATGATGGACATCCATACCCATGGGGATGGGGAGTGAGCCATGAAGACCCCAGGATACCCGATTTGAGCGAACCGCTGAAACTGGTGCACCTTTTGTCGAAGCGAGGTTTGTGTATGATCAATGTCTCGGCGGGGAATCCCTATTTCACGCCACACATCAACCGCCCCTATGATACGCCCGTCGTAGGAGGCAAGGTTGTGGAAGAACACCCGTTGGAAGGGGTGGCGCGTATTATTGACCAGGCGCGGCAGGTGCAGCAGCTCATGCCACACATGGTCATCGTCGGCTCCGGCTATAGCTGGCTGCGGCAGTTCCTGGGCTATGCTGCTGCCGCCGCCGTCCGTCGTCGATGGGCCACCATGATCGGCCTGGGGCGCGGCGCTTTCGCTTACCCTGACTTTGCCCGCGACTTGATCCTGAAAGGAGCTTTAGATGCCAAGAAGTGCTGTATCACTTGCAGCAGGTGCACACAGATCATGCGCGACCACGGGCGAACCGGCTGCGTGATCCGCGATAGAGAGGTCTATGGGCCGATCTACGCTGAAGGGCGCGCCCGCGCCAAGTGACAGTTCTGGAAGATCAAGCCCTCCCACTGGAATAGCCGAATCTTCAGAATGCAGAAACCCGTCTTCTCATAGAGGATGGGTTTCTCAATCTCTGAG
>CAYPON010000018.1:11430-12601 GCA_964412315.1 uncultured Anaerolineae bacterium
TTGGGTATAATGATTTTGCAAGTATCAGCTATGCTATGGGAAGGCATGTGGCATGAGCGAGCAAAAGCCTGTCAAGGAACTGTCCCTAGAGGAGTTGGAGCGGCTGTTGGAGAGCAAACGCCGCGCCCAACTCTTGCAGCGCGCCGACGAGCAGAACAAAGCACCCTCGCGGCCCGCTGAGGATAAGATCGAGCGCGCAGAGCATCCTGTGAGCGTCAGGCGCTATCGCAGTTGGCGGCCCCCTTCTCAGCCGGGGCAATTTCCCACGGAGCGGATCGCTGCTACGGAGCCGCAGCCACGTTTCCGCTCCCTGGCAATGTCTCGTCTGTCCGCTGCTCCCGTCGGCCAGCAAGTGCAGAACAGAGGGCGAATTGGCAAAGGGCGGCGGTTGGGGAATCAACTCTTGTTGTTGGTGGAGGTTTCGGCTGTCCTGGGCCTGGTAGCTTTGATTATCACTGGCATTTCGCAACTCAAGTCTTTGAATGAGCAAACTGCGGAGGCTTTGGAGGCCAAGATACCGACTCCGCAAGCGGTGCAGGTACTGCCCGGCAGTAGCCTGCCTCCGACTCCTGCTGATTTACCCTCGATCTACCAAAGGCTTGTGCGGCGCGTAACGCCTATTGTGCTGCCCACTCCTGGGCCGCACTCTCCTACGCGCATTGTGATCAAGAAGATAAAAGTGGACGCCCCTATCGTTCCTGGGGACAATTGGGAGGAGCTTAAAAAAGGGGTGGGACACCATCTCGGCTCGGCGAATCCGGGGATGCGAGGGAATATGGTGCTGGTGGCCCATGATGACATTTTCGGCGAGATTTTCCGCTACCTGGGGAATCTGGAGCCGGGCGACATCGTGACGGTTTACGCCGGCGAAAGAAGCTATGATTACACCGTCAAGGGAAAGCGCATCGTGCAACCAACGGAGGTCAGTGTGATGGATCAAACGCACGAGCCTATGGCGACCCTGATAACCTGCTATCCTTACGGCATAGATACTCATCGCATTGTGGTCTTTGCCGAATTGGCGCCCTGAAACAGCGAACCCACCACTGAGACGCGGAAGCCCCAGAATAGCCCCTGGTGGGCGTTTTGCGAGGAGGAACAGAAGAAAGAGCATGGCAAAAAAGAAAGCGTCACGAAAAAAAGCGCAGAGAGCGATACCCCGGACGATACC
>CAYPON010000018.1:12611-23620 GCA_964412315.1 uncultured Anaerolineae bacterium
ACCTGTGAGCGCGCCGCCGAAAGGAGCAGCGCAGCCACAGGCAGTGACTGAAGTTTCCAGGGCAGCGACGGCAGGCGTGGCAACTCGGGAAGTGATCGCGCAGGCGCAGGCTGACTTCGTCGAGGAGTACCGCTATGTGATTACCGACCTCAAACGCATCGGTCTCCTGGCGGCGGGGATGTTCGGCCTGTTGGTTGTGCTGGCATTGATCATCCGCTAACGCAACCCCACAACCGATGTAATGGCGTAAACCGGAAAGGGCTATCCTGAAGACGAGAGATAGCCCTTTTCACTTGCCTCTGAGGTCAGTAACTTGTACTGCGACAGCGCCCATCGGGCCACAGCCACCTGCAGAACAAAGTGGGATACAGCACAGAGAATAAGATTGCCGGTAAACAGATAAATGAGAGTGGTCACAAGGGCTAACGACGCTGTGTGGAGCACCCCCTCCCGCTTTCCAGGCGTGGTCAGGGCCACCCGCACCGTCGGATCAGTGAGGCCGGTGAGAAGCAGCAGGCCCAACCCCAGGAACACCCCATAATACGCCCCTACGGAAGGCATGCAGGCGGCCCGGCAGAAGGCCCAGCTCATCTGCAAATAGACGGCATCGCGCAGCGCATAACTCCATCCCCATGGTGAAGCAGTCAGAGCCAGGTTTTCAGGGAAAGGATAATTCTCCGCAATCCGCACAAGGGCACTCCACCCCCAGCCGACCAGCAAAAACCCACCTATGGTAAGCCCTGCTGCCGGAGCCAGGCCGCGAAGCCAACTCAGATTCGCCAGGCCCATATCCTGAGGGGTTACCACTCCTCGTAATAGAGCCAGGTAGGGCAGAATCAGGCAGTAAACTAGACGGGCTGCCTCTCCGAACCAGCCACGGAGTGGGAAAGAGGCTATCAGGGGACGTAACCTGGACAAACGACTCCACCAGGCAAGGTTCGTACCCAAGGCATACAGAAGAAGGTACCCCGCCAGCCAGGAGATAGGGTTAGTCGTGAGAAAAAACACAAGATCAGGGGGCATCGCGTCCTCCAAGCAAGACCTCGGAGGTCTTGCCACCCAGATTACGCTAGGGTGCGCTTTTGAGCGGCACGGCCAGGGTGACGGTGGTGCCATGGCCCGGCTGCGATTGGATTTCCAACCTCCCACCGATTAGCTCGGCTCGCTCCTTCATGTTTATCATCCCCATGCTGCCCCGTTGGTCATAGTTTGCTTCCACAGCTTTGACATCGAACCCCTTGCCATTGTCGTGCACTGTCGCCATCAAAAAGTCCCCGTAAGGAGCGAGACGCACATTGATCGAGCTGGCGTTGGCATGTTTGCGCGCATTAGTGACAGCTTCCTCGATGATCGAGAATACTGTAGCTTCCACATTTGGCTCCAACCGTTCGTCTGGCTCTTCGATATCCAATTGCACGGGGGTCCCGCCGGTTTCCTGCAAGCGCACGACATATTGCTCCAATGCGCCGCGCAGGCCCTGCGTCTCCAACGCCAGGGGGCGCAGCTTGAAGAGCGTTGTCCTGATCTCTTTAGTAGCACGACGGGCCATCTTCTCCAGGTCAACGAGTTCCTCCAGGGCTTTCTCAGGCTCTTTCTCCAAAAGCAAACGGGTATAGTTGAGGCGCATAGCGAGGGCGGAGAGCGTCTGAGTGGGGCCGTCATGCAACTCACGGGCAAGCCAACGCCTCACTTCTTCCTCGCTGCCGATGATGCGATCCTTTTCTGCCTGCAACTGTTGATAGAGTTGAGCATTCTGCAGCGCGATAGTGGCCTGATTGCACAGTGTGCTCAGAAAAGCGAGTTGGTCCCGCCGGTAAGCATTGAGCCGTCTGCTGGCAAACAGCGCGGCTCCATAAAGCTCGAACCCCGCCCGAAGGGGAATCACAGCGGTGGAGCGATACTCGTGTAGGGAGGGCAGAACCCGCAACTCAACATCCCTGGCGGGGCTATCACTCACTAGCGGTTCGACGGTGTTCATAACCCGCCCCAACAATCCTCGCCCGCCAGGCAAAAGCTGCTCCGCTTCTTTGTCGGTCAAGTTCCGATAGGCAGCGATATATAGCTTGCGCCCCTCCTCCGCATCCTTGAACAAGAGAACCATGCCCGCTGGCCTGTCCATCTGAGGATCTATTTCCTTCAGGCCCATGATTCCTATGTCGAGCACAGACTCCAACACCCGCTCATAATTAAGCGTGGCGCTCAGGTTCCCTGTCAATTCGTAAATGGCCTTAACCTGCTCGCTGGCGAGCCGAAACTGCTCGTCCGCCTCCTCTTCCCGCCGCAAGGCCCGCTCATGTTCGGCCCGGCCCAACAGGGCAGCCACGACCGTCACGCACAAGAGCAAGAGAAATCTGACGCTTACTTCAGCAGCATAGCGGGGTGAAGAGGCCGCTGGAAAAGAGGGGAGCATCAAATAAGCCCAGAAACCGGCCACTGCAGCCCCTACAGCGAGGCCCCCCTTCCACTGAAAACGAAGGGCAGCGGTGAGCACAGGAATGAGCGAAAAGAGCAAGAGAGGGCTTTCATTTCTGCCCGATGCCGAGATCAATGCCGCCACAAAGAGGGTATCCAAACCAGTTGTTATCACCGGGAGATATTTCGGGAACATGTTGAAGGCAGCCAGCGCGGTAGCTATCACATTGTACGCCACTGCCAGCACTAACAGGTTGTAGAGGCGAGAAGGCGACGTTTCTGCTGGCGAGAGCAAGTAAGCGAAAGCGAAAAACAGGGTGAATAAAGGCCAGCGGAACAGGGCAAGTGGCCAGTCCTTGCTTCGATGTTGGACTACCTTTTCTGGCATCTTGGTCTCTCCTGGTGCACTGGGGCAATCGTTCATTCAGGGCGCCTATTGCTGCTTGCTGTCAGCAATCTGCGGAAGGGTCATCTTACAAGAAAACCGCGGGTCAGCGCAAGACAGCCTCCATCCTTTGCGCAGCCGCGGCTCAGGAAAAGTGGGCGAGATAGGAGTCGAACCTACGAACCTCACGGATGTGAGCCGTGCGCTCTAACCAACTGAGCTACTCGCCCAAGCCAGACTAATTATAGCATGGTATTGAGAAAATGCAAAATCGGCTTGTCGTTTTCAGAGCCTCGGCTAGGGTGTGACCTTAACGACCTCGATATCTATTTTATCGCTGCGCACCTTGACACGCAAATAGTGATAGAACGCCGGACGGGTGCTGGTAGGCGACAGAGGCGCCCCGCCACCACCGGTAATGACATAGGTGATGCCGTTGCGCGTCCCCTGATCGTAGGCGTGGATGTGTCCCGCCAAGACATAGCGCACCTGATGTTTCTCCATCAGAGCCATGAACTCGGCGTTGCCGCTGTGCATGACGTACTGCGTGCCCCCCGGATCCCAGGGAGGATAGTGCAGGGCTACGATTTTGACCGGCTTTTTCGTCGCGGCAAGGTCCTGATCCAACCAGGCCAACTCGGCAGAGGGCATGTCTCCCAAGTGTGTGTCCGCCATAGCAAAATGGAGTAGGCCGTATTCGAAAGAGTAATGCGGGCCTGGTGCTCCAGTATATTGCAGGTATTCCCGCAACAGGCCATCGGGTGAATCGTGATTGCCAGGCACAGGCAAGAATGGCAAGGGAAAGTCCTTCATAAGCTCACGGAACTCGACGAACTCGGGCTGGTAACCGTGACTCACCAAGTCGCCTGTGTGAACCAGGAAAGCAACTTTATCATCAGCGATCATCTTGAGGATCTTCTTGTACAGGTTCGGGTTATCACGGCTGTCTCCGACGACGGCAAAAGAAAAGCCCGTCTTATCGCTGAGCGAGATAGGAGTCGGAACAGGGAGCGAGGTCTTGGGAAACGACGTAGGCGAAGCCGTCGCGGTCAGGGTAGGAGGAACAACAGTGGGTGAGGCTGTCGGCGACGCCGTGGGAACGGCGATGGCTGTGGCTGTTGCTGGGATAGTGGTGGGCGAAGCTGTCGGGACAGGCGTGGGAGGAACTACGGTTACAGCTTCGGGCCTGGACGCTGTAGGCGGCAAGGTGGGAGTGCTGGTTCCTTTTGTCGCAGCCGCTTCCGCGGAAGGTTGCAGCTTCGCCTGAGGGGTTGGCGAGGCTGCCGTTCGCGGGGGCTTCGCATACTCCACTATGAAAAAGACAGTGCTGCACACCATGCTGACTGCCACGAGCAAGCTGACCAGCCAGAGGACCTTTTGGCTTGTTCTTTGTGGAACTTTCACTCCATTACCTCCAAGTGAATTCTGTTCATTTATTGGCACAGTAATTCAAGCCTTGCATCGCTATCTGGCAATTAGGATCCAACTCCAAAGCCTTGCGCAACCAGAGAACTCCTGCCTGGCATTGGCCAGAGTAGGCGTAAGACAGGCCAAGCTCATAATAATACTCTACCGAGGTCTCACCCAGGGCAAGCGCCTTCTCAAAGTGCTCGATGGCTTTTTCATAGTGCCGCCGGACGTATTCACACCAACCCAGGTGACCATGGGCCGGGCCATAATTCGGAGCGATCTCGATGGCCCGGCGAAACTGGAGAGCCGCTGCATCGTAATCCTGCACCACATAATACAGGATGCCCAGCGTATCATAGGCAACAGGGTCTTGAGGGTCAACCTCAGCAGCCTGGGCGAACTGTGTGATAGCCTCGTCCAACCGACCCAGAACGCGATAGTTTTGTCCCAGGCTGATGTAAAGATGTGCCCAGCGGGGCCGCAGGGCGACAGCATGTTTGTACCACTCGATGGCTTCTAGATAGTTGCCACTCCGCTCTAACACATAGCCCATGCTTCGCAACACCTCGGCATTCCTGCTATCCATGTCCAGTGCCTTTTGCGCCACCTCCGAAGCCCTATCCAGGCGATCACTGTCCGCATAGGCTTCGGCGAGATAAGCATAGGCCAGCGCATAAGTTGGCTCCATTTCTATAGCGCGTAACAGAGGCGCTATCGCTTCACGATCTCGACCGCTCCACTCCAGCACCATACCCAGAGTGGCTTGCGCCTCTACAGACTGGGCGTCAATCTCGACCGCCCGTTGGGCGAGGCGCAGCGCGTCACTGTGCTCTCGCCGCCAAGTCAGCAGTCTGGCCCAGCGCATGAAGGCCACAGCGCATTCCGGATCAAGCTGGGTCGCCTTCTCATAAGAAGCTATCGCTTTGTCAATGATACCTTCCGCGGCCAGACGATCCCCCTGAGCCACCAGCTCCTGCGTCGTCAGGGGGCTAAGGGTCGGGGTTGGTGTGGGTCGCACCACAGTTTGTAGGGCCCTTGGAGGGTGCATATAAATATACACCCCCAGCACAATCCCGGCGATAACAGATAGCAGCACGCCCAGCCAGCCGCGCTTCTGCCTTTGCGGTTCGAGGTACATGGACTTGCCTACCCTAAGAGAACAGATAAAGTCTGCGATCAGGCCGCCAGCGCGATCAACCCTAGCTCGTGCAGCAACTCAAAGTACTTGACCAGGAATTCCGTGTCCCGCAGGCCGCTTTCCATCTCGACCAGGTCGGCGATTTCCAATAGGTTCCTCTTGCCGTCTGTCCAGTAGAGGGCAAGAACGGCTAACTCTCCGCCTGTCTTGTGCTCCTCTTGCCACTTGTATATCTCTTCCCGCCTCTCAAACGGCAACTGCCGCATAAAAGCTCTAGGCGAGATGGGGCCGCGGCACTTTTTGACCGGGATCATCTGCGCAGCTCGCTCTTCCCAACTGTCCAGTTCCCGTGGGGGCATTGGAGCAAGTTCTCCCGCTCCTAAAGCTTTAGCACGCTCGAAAAACAACTCTTTAGCCCTCCCGACCTCCTCCTGCAAGGTTTGGGCGGCGATGGTCTGGGCTTTGTCTACTACCGTGCCTATGTCCGACGCAAGCCGCTGCAAAGAGGCCAATGCCTCCCGCTCTCGACCCGCCCAGTAGGCCGCTTTCTTCATGAGAAGATGGAGGTTTTTCGCCAATTCCTCCACCTTATCAGTGGAGATGGCCTCCGTGATCGAAGACTGTATGCGGCGGGCAGTGACACCCTTGTAGCGCGTCAGCATCTCGTGGGCAAGCCATTGCGCTTCCGTCGCGCCGGCGTTGGCCAGGAAATAGGCATAGACGACAGTGGCCACTCCCACGTTGGCCAGCATAGATGGGCTGACCTTGTCCACAGTGTCTTCAGAGGTATGGTAGAACTTATCGGGCCATTGGATGAGCATCGGCGTAGGCACGCCCACGCTGGGATCGGAGAGGATGTAATGGTCGCTGCCCCCGGAAAAGCGCGAGACGCCATGCCGGAACAGCCCGAAACTTTCGTTGCCCGCCAGGTTCTTGACATTGTCGGCCAACTCCTCCTGGATGCGGGCCATCAGGTCACCGACAAAGGAGGGCATCGCCTCCGAAGGGTACTCGACGATCCAGACGCTCCCGCATGGCCCTTGATCCTCGCCCACCATGTCCAGGTTGATGCCCGCCAGTAGACGCGGGATTTCGTTTTCATAGGTTGCCAGGTATCCGTAGGTGCCGCTTATCTCAGGCACCCAGAGGAAATGAATGGCCCGCTTGGGGCGGGAGAGCCTGCCTGCATTGATCAGTGTCTGGAGAGTGCGAGCCGCTTCCAGGGCAGCGCCGCATCCTGAGGCATTGTCATTAGCCGATGGCTCCGGGTGGCAGAGATGGGCAACGACGAGGATTTCCTCTGCTGTCTCGCCAGGGATATAGGCGGAGACGACCTCCATTGCACCATCGTAGAGGCGGCTATCCACAAAAGCACGCACCTTAACAGGGGATTTACCCTCTTGCGCTCGCTTCTGGATGAGTTGGCGGAGGGATGCTCCTTGCCGGGGGGAGAGGACGAAGCCGAAGCAGCGTTTCTCCCCACCACACCACCAGAAGGAGGTATATTGCCGCGCATCGGGCAGATCCATCTGTTGGCGCACCGGCGGCCATTCCCTCATGCCGTCGTAGACGATGCCCAAGGCGCCATATCGCTCCACGGCTAACTCCCGCACCCGGTCAACATCGCCTTTCGTGAGCACAATTTTACCCTGCAAGTCGAGTTTTTCGTACTCCTCCACCTTGGTGCCATCCTGGAGGAGGACAACCTCGGCTTCGATAGGAGATGTCGGCGCGCTTCGCTGAATCAGCGAGATTTTGCTCTCGCGGAAATCGCACAATTTAGCCTGGGCGTCCTCTGGCTCGACGATTTCGAGGGTGCTCGCAAGCGCGTGCCATTCCTGGAAACCTGACTGCCCCCAGTAGCTGAGGCCCTCTTGAGCTGGCAAGGAGATCACCTCCGCGGCAATACCCGCTTCGGTGAGCGCCTCCTGAACATAATAAGCGGCGGCGCGAAAGCCAGGGCTGGCCTGGATGCGATGATATGCGGCAATGCGTGCCACATGGTCTTTGGCAGCGAGGCCCGAAAACTCGCTCCGAACAGTCTTGATCAGGTTCTTTAACATGCAATCCTTTCCTTCCAACATGGGTAGTCCCAAGCTCAAGTGACGGCTCGGCTCTTGCGCGTTGTATTATAGCATCGAGTAGGGAATCTGGCAATGCTGGCCGTCGTGCCGTGAACTACGACATCAGCTTGGCGCAAAGCGGCGATCATGCTATAATCGGCTCTCAATAGAGCACAATGGGCAAAGTCGAGGATGTCGTGAGCATACTTTTATACCTCCTGCTCCTACTGGCAGCGATAGCAGGTTGCCAATCAGAGGAGCCGCGTGTGTCTTCGCTGACCCAGACACCGCCATCGCCGACGCCCATCCCTACCTGGACACCCCTTCCGCCCACTTTGGGCACTTTTTCCTTTTCGACCTTCCTCTCGCCCGCAGGATTCCTGGGGACTCCCGGCTTGATGTTCCCGCAAGGTACACGACGCATCTATGCCACAGTGCCCTATCAAAACGTGAGGGCAAATGCGCTTTTCGAGGAACGCTGGTATCGCGACGGAAAGCTCTGGATCAGCCGCCAGGCGACCTGGGAGACGTGGGCCAAAGGGGCTATGGGTACGCTCATCACCGAAAGTATCTATCTCGACGAGGGGCTGGAGGCGGGCCACTACCGCGTCGAGATTTGGCTGGACGGGCAGTTGGCGCAGACCGGCTATTTCCTCATCCTCTCCAACGCGCCAACCCCAACTATCACCGCTACCCCCACCTCGACGGCGACATCTTCGCCAACGCCGACAGCCACACGGACACCCATCCCCACCGCCACGCCCAGCCCTACCCTCAGCCTGGCTGGCCGGCTCCGCCTGGCCTACCGGTCAACGGTGTACATCTCGACTCCAAAAGATGGAGGAGAGAGGCCAAGCGTCGGCACAGGTTGCGTCGTGGATGGGCGAGGGCTGATCCTGACCGTTCTGCATCTCGTGGCAGATCCCTGGTCGGGCGTGCCACATAATCGGGCCGGGCGGATCGAAGTGGGCGTCAGCGATGACCCATTAACAGAGCCGGTGCAGATGCGTTATCTCGCCCAAGTTGTCGCCACCAATCGTGCTTTGGGCCTGGCCATTCTATACGTCAAGTCTGATGTGCAAGGCAACCCCCTGCCGCGCGCTTTCTCCCTGCCCGCGGCCCGTTTGGGCGACGATCGCAACTTGGCCTCGGCAGCGGATATCCACCTTTGCGGCTATCCCGATACAGGGGACGGGACAGCGGTAGCCGTTCCCGGCCTCTACACAGGACATTCTGAGGACAAGCTCTGGATACAATTTGTCGCGCCCCACATAGACGGATACAATGGCGGCATAGCCCTGAATGACAAGGTGGAGTTTGTCGGCATCGTCTATGGCGTTCGCCGCCCGGATCATGACGCTGGCGCCGCCTGGTATTACCTGCGCCCGATCAATGCTGCCAAGCCATTGATCGCACAGGCACAACGCTGGCTTGATTCGGGGCTGACACGGTAGTGCGAAGAGCAAGGAGATTCGTCACGATGGAGCAGACGGTGTAATGGGAGACTCCCGCCTGCCCGAAAGAGTTGGTGGACGTAGTGGCCGAGTTGGATCAGCTTCTCGCCGTGGTGCGGGACAGCGCCCGCTAGCCGGTGCCGCTCCCCTGGTCTCTACTTGCGGTGCACCCAAAAGCCGATGAGCGCTCCCAGGATCAACAGGGCAATGATTTCCCCCACCCCCACTTTCGGGCCAGCGACCTGTCTGCTCCCGATGAGGAGGATAACCGCGATCACCAGCAACAAGATAAGCCTGACCAACCTGCGCCTTTGTTCTGGAGACATAGCATTCTCCTATCGGTCAAAATCAATGTTAATGCCCACCTGCTTTTGCGCCATTTCGCCTCCCTGTTCTGTGTGGATGCGGTAGAGCCGACGATCTCAGGCCGGCCAAGGCCGGCTGAAAACAATCGTTGGCAATCAGGCCTGGACGGTGACGGTTGTCCGGTCGTCGGTCACATCAAAGGCGGCCAGGGTGGCCTCGCCTTCGCAAAGAAAGGTTTCACTTTTGAAAGCAGCCCGGCTGCCAACGCGTGTCAGCGGCCTGCCGTTCACGGCGATACCACGAATGTCGGCCCCGCTGAGACGAAGCGTCAGGTCAGGGATGCGCATGGGAAGATCGAGCTGGATCGTCTGTCCCTCCACTGCCAAGCGCGCTATAGCGCGAGCGCAGGCGTAACCCGTGATCTCGCTCGGTTTGCACCACTGCGTCCACTCCCCTCGCGGGTCGCGCTCTTTGAGACGTTGCACAATGACTTGGAGCGCTTTGAAGCCGCGCCGGTCCTCATTATGCAGGCCGTAGAATCCCTGCCAGTGGCTGATGAGCACGGCAGGATCGCCAGCATCAATCAGGGCGGGGAGCCTCCCCCCTTGCAGGTCGGCAGTGATGTACCGGTCAATGTCCACCTCGCCGTAGCCGGTCCACGATCCGGTCCAATCGCCGGTAGAGGCAATGATCTCTCCGACGGCAGCGCGTCTGTCTCGCTCCACATGCCAGACGGGGGTTTCCACCGGCTTGTCGGCCCACGCGCGCGTGAAGAAGTAAGGCGTAAGGTTGCCCGTCACCTGCCGCACGGCCTGGCCGACGCATCTGGCATAGAATTCGAGCGTGCGGCTGCCAAATCCGCCAGGGGAGGTGACTCCAGCCGGAGTTAGCCCGACATTATCCAGGATACGGCAGGCGGTGGCAATATAGGCGACGACCAACTCCTCCTGTCCGACCGGCAGAGTCGCCCATTCGTACTGTTCCCAGATTCGGGACCCGAGCGGCTGAAAGGTGTCCAGGTCAACGACAAAGGTGTGAGTGATCATTTCGGGAGTGATATCAAAGGCGGGGACGATCACCTCGCGGCACATCCGCAACCAGCTCTCTTGCTGCGCTTTGCTGAAGAGGGGCAGGCCCTGGTCTATGCGTCCCAAAGCGGCAGGGCAGGGCACGACGCTATATTTGCCGCGCACGCCTCGTTCCAGGCACCATACGCCGAACTCGCGCGTAAAGGATTCGGGGTGGACGAGAGGGACATCCTCCCAACGGCGGCTCTGGCCGTCCACTAGATTGCGATCCCGCATCCAGAAATAGTTGAGGTTGACTAGCATGGTCGAGTCATCTATGATGAGGGAGAGGGGCACACGGTCAAGGGCATGTTGGGTGATCTCTGCTCGCAAGAGGGCCTCCTTGGAACCAAGCAATTTCTGCCTCTGTACCAAAAACGCTACTTTCCTAGCAACTCCATCAGCTCTTGCGGAGATAACTCTGCATCGCGCAGAATCTTGCGCAACACTGGAAGACCTGGCATTAGACCAGAACTCTCTGAACGCCGACGAATTGCGGCAGTTCTTCAGGGCGAGGCTCGTCCTCCAGGCACAATTCGATGACTTCACGGATGTTTTGCAGCAATTCATCTATCGTCCGCCCTTGCGCATAACATCCACGCAATTGCGGAACCTCCCCCACAAAGAAGCCATCCTCATCCTGTTCGATCAGGACATAGAACTCCCGCTTCATCTATTCGGGCCTCCATTTCGCAACCGCCTATTTTGTGGGTCACTACATAAAGAAAAATGCCCCCAAGGGAATTCGAATCCCTGTACCAGCCTTGAAAGGGC
>CAYPON010000019.1:0-23399 GCA_964412315.1 uncultured Anaerolineae bacterium
CACTTTCCGCCTGGATGATGTGCGCCTGCTCGCTTGTGGCCTGCCTACTCCTACCCGGACGACTACAGCCACGCCTACAAGAACCGCCACGCCAACCTACACGGCGACGGCCACCTCGACCGCTACGTCAACCCACACGCTAACGCCCACGCGGACCGCTACGCCAACCTCTACACCGACGGCCACCCCGACCGCTACGCGCACCTCCACTCCGACGGCTACCCCCACATCCACCCAGAGGGCGACACCCACCTCTACGTCTACGCCGACGCGCACCAGCACATTGCCGTCCGATTGTGTCGAGCTGCTGGTCAACGGCGACTTTGAGGCTGGGGCCCTTCCTCCCTGGCAGGGGAGTGGCTTTGTAGGGCTGGGTGGTGGGCGGAACAGCGCCAATGGCGCGTGGATGGTGGCGCAAGGCCCTGCCAGCGCACAGCTCTGGCAAGCAGTCAGCCTCCCTGCGCAGGCCAACCCCGCGCGGATAGACTTCTGGTGGCTGGCCGAGAACGACATGGAGCAGCCCGAAGATCACCTGCACTTTTATGCCATCATAGAAGGCGCCGCCTATGAGTTGCGCGTCCTGCGAGCGGTCTCTCCGTTAGGCCAGTGGCAGCATGAGACGGTGGACTTGACCGCTTACGCTGGCAGCTTGCGGCAGATCTACTTTACCGCCTATGGCGATGCGGAACGTCCCACCACTTTCCGCCTGGATGATGTGCGCCTGCTCGCTTGTGGCCTGCCTACTCCTACCGTGACAGCTACGGCCACGCGCACACCCACGGCTACGCCCACTCTTATGCCGACCATCACAGCGACCTCCAGTCCGACCATCAGGCTGCGGGCGGCCTTGCCGCTGTTGCTCAAGGACGCCATTGCCAGCCCTGGCTTCCGCGAAGAAGTGCCCGCCTTTATGATGCCGGCGCTCGTGGCGCTATCTCTAAGGCCCTCACAAACATATCCGGCGGAGGGAGAACGGGTGAATGTTGAGATCCAGATGCAGAACCGGGGTGCGGTCGCGGCGCAGGACGTTCCGGTGGTGCTGTACGATGGCCAGCGACGGCTGCACTCGACGCAGGTAGACATCAGTGGAGGAGTCACCGCGACGATTCACATCTCCTGGACGGCGGAAGGGGTGGGCGTCCATCCTTTGACCGCCGTGGTGGATCCGGAGGGGACGCTAACGGAGCTGAACCGGCGCGACAATGCCATCTCGCGGGACGTGGTCGTAGCGCCACAGCCGCCACCCGAAGCCGACTTGGGCATCGCCAACTTGGAGGTCGTCTCCCTGCCCGATCAGGCCGGGGCGGTACGCGCCATCGTGCGCAACAACGGGCGGGCGGCTGGACAGGCTCCGCTCAGGCTAGAGGCTAATGGCGAGCCGATCGCCGAGCTGCTGGTCGGCCCGGTAGCGCCGGGCGAGCCGGTGGCGGTGGAGGTGCCATGGCCGTCTTTCGTCCCCGTCGCCCAGCTCGCCGCCGAGATCAACCCGCGCTATCGCGCTGCCGAACCTAACCCGGACGATAACCGGGTAGCCCTGGATCTGCGTCCGCTGGTGGATTTGCGCATCGAGGGATTGTCGGTCGAATCAGCGCTGCCTGAAACGGGCCGCATTCGCGTGGTGACGCTGGCCTTCCGCGTGGTGAACGCCGGCCAGAGCGCGATCACCACACCCTTTCGCACTAGCATCTATCCAGGGGTTATAGATCCGGACGGCACGTGGGCCGCTTACATAACGACCAATGTGCTGCCTGCGGGAGCGAGCGTCTATGTTTCCTACGCTATTCAGTTCGCACCCAACGAGTTCGACATCCGCATCGAGGTGGATGCCGACCAGGTGATCGCCGAAAGCGATGAGGGGAACAACATCGCCACGGCGCACTTTAAGAACCCGACGGCGGATGTGGGGCGCTGGGTCTCCATCGGGCCACGGCGTATGACCGACTTTCTCAGCTATGACGGCGGATACCATGATCCCTACAACGACGCGGTCGGGCTTCTCTCGGCCATCGCTATTCACCCCACTTCTCCTTCGACGATCTATGTGGGCAGCGCCAGGCAGTGCGGCGTGTGGAAGACGACCAATGGCGGCTCGACCTGGCAGTCCCTGTCCGATAGCTTGCCCACCTTAAATGTGGCCGCACTGGCTATTGACCCGCTAACCCCCTCGCGCGTTTATCTGGCGACGCATTCGGAAGGCCTCTTCCGCTCCGAAGATGGCGGCACTTCCTGGATCAAGATCAACCAGACGCCGAGCAACCTCAAGGCCGTCGGCTGGGGCGGGCGACTATGGATTGATCCCACGAACACCGCCAGGCTTTACCTCGCTTCCGAGGATGGCGTCTACCGTTCCACCAACGGTGGCGTCACCTGGCAACTTTCGTTGAGCGGCGGGAGCGTCCTGGGTCTGGGGTTGGAGATGGATCGCTCGAACCCGACGACGCTGTACGCCTCCCTGTACAAAGAGAACGATGCCAGCGTCACTGGCGTCTATCGCACCTACGATGGGGGAACTAACTGGCGCAAGCTCTCCGGCTGTACCGGGGGGAAATTGCCCGCCGGCGCGGCGATGATGCTCGCCCTATCCGGTGGCCGGCTCTATGCGGCCCGTGAAGTGGACGGCAAATCCGAGATCTACCGCACGACCGACATTAGCTGCCAGATCGGCGGGATACAGGAGAACTACTGGGAGAAGGTCTGGAGCTCCAACGATTCGCGGCTCTGTGGTGGTATCTGGGCGCATCCGGCGGATTCGAACTATGTCTACATCGGCTGCGTAGGGCTTTGGCGATCCACCGACGGCGGCAAGAACTTCGAGCAGATAGATAACGGTAGCCCCAACGGAGTGCACGTGGATCAGCACGGCTTTGCGGCGGATCCATTGAACGCCAACGTCGTTTACATCTTGGGCGACGGTGGCATCTACCGTTCCAACCAGCGCGGCAAGTATGGCACGTGGAGCTTTGTCGGCGATGGCATCGCCAACGTAGAGTTCTATGACCACGCGCTGGCGGCGACATCGGCCAACCTGGTGACCGGCGGCACGCAGGATAACGGAACGGTCAAGTACGATGGCAACAGCGCCGTGTGGACGGAGATTCACGACGGCGACGGGGCCACGGTGGATATTGACCCAGCCAATGCGCAAACCCTCTATGCCATGCAGCAGTACGCCGGTAGCATCGTGCGCTCCGTGAACGGCCAGCCTTTCCAAAACATTGCCAAGAACCTGCCTAAGGGTGCCAAGTGTTTTAATCTGCACTGGCAGGTGCACCCGGGGACGCCCACCACCATGCTGGCCTCCTGCGAGTCGCTGTGGCGCGCGACGACGACCCAGCCTCCAGGGGACTGGAAGACGATCTACACGCCACCATCGGGAGGCATCGTGCGCTCGGCAGTGGACGCCAGCGTAGACCTCTACTACGCCGGCGCCAGCAATGGACGCCTCTACGCCGGGCCTGGCGGCGCCAACTTCCAGCAGGTGTTCACCCATCCTGGCTCCAGCAGCGTGACCGACATAGACCTGGATCCCTACGACCCGGCCACGGTCTACGCCTCCTTCGGCTGCGGCTACGGGACGGGAAGCAGTGGCCGCGTGTATCGCTTGCGGCGCACTTCGACTTCGCCGCCCGCCCTGACTAGCCAGGATATCACCTCCGATTTGCCGAAGGGGGTGTGCGCCCAGACGCTTGCTGTAGATCGGATGAATGCCAACACAATCTATGTTGGCACGAGGAAGGGAGTGTATCGCGGCCGCTCCTCCGATGGCGTCCACTGGGCCTGGACGTCCTATAACAATGGCCTGCCGGCGGGGGTGGATGTGCGAGACCTGGAAGTCCAGCCGGTCACGGGGGTCATGCGCGCCGCGACCTTTGGTCGGAGCGCCTACGAAGTTAACACCGATTTCCCCATCGGCACTCTGTTGGGAGCCGAGGGAAAGGTGATCATGCTGCGCGTGCACAATGTCGGCACGGGCTATGGCCCTCCTAATGATTACCTGGATGTCGAAGTCGTCGTCCGGCTCGATAGCGAGCCGTACAAAGCTTTTGGCTTTCAACTACGGGCGGATGCGAATGAGGCGACGCATCAGGGGATGCTCGACCTTCTGCGCGACGCCTTCAATCGTAACCGCCGCGTGCGTATCGAGTACATCAGGACAGGCATTCACAGCGGGCGGATCATGCGCGTGATCCGCATGCCCTAGCTCAGAAAGGAGTTGACCAATGAAGCGATGGGGTAGTGCCATACTGGTAGGGATGGTTCTCGTCTTGTTGCTGGTTGCCCTAACCTCTGCCACGCCGACGCAGGCGGAGCCGAAGCCGGCGCAGCAGGCCGTGGAGCCGGCAGCTTGCGCGGGCCACCGGGGCAAGTTGACCCTGTTGCGCGTGCACAATGTGGGCACGGGCTATGGCCCACCGAGCGATTACCTCGACGTCGAAGTCGTTGTCCGGCTGGACACGGAGCCAAACAGGGCCTTCGGCTTTCAGTTGCGCAACGACAACAGCCGCCCCGTTCGCCAGGGGATGCTCGATCTGCTGCGCGACGCCTTTGACTATAACTGGACGGTGGATATAGACGAGTGCGATGGAGTTGTCTTCCGGGTGTGGCTCACGAAGCCCTAATTGTTCTACAGACCTGAAGTTTTTCCAGACCTGTCAGGTCTGCTTTATGTCCGCGACCGCAATGCGTGGAGCAAGGCCCTGTCCTCCTCAGCGAAGGTGCCTACTGCCATCAGAGCAATCCCGTAGATAGCCAAAGCCAGGGGGAGCGTCCAAAGGAGGCTATGGTGACGAAGCATGACCAGGGTAGAGGTCATCAGCCCTGCTGCCAGCACGGGCCGCCAGGCGAGTGCAAACCAGGGCACCGCGCCCAGATGCTGGCGGATGCTGTAATAAAAGGGCAGCAGCAAGGCCAACTCGGAAAAGATAGTGATCACCGCCGAGGCGCGGTATCCGTAGAGCGGGATAAACAGGAGGTTGGCCACCAGGTTGAAGCCCACGCCGATGAGGAAAGCGCGGGTGAGAAAGCGCTGCTGGTTCAAGGCGATGAGCACGTATTGCGTGACGCTGTTGATGAAACTGAAGGGGAGAAAGCCGATCATCAGTTGTAGGGCGATCATCGAATCGGGTAGATATGCTGCGCCGCCGAGAATGGCGATAATGGGGCGAGCCGCGAAAAAGACAGAGACCATGATCGGCAGGGCAATTAGCAAGAGGAATTTCAGGGAGAGCAGATAGGCCCGTCTGAGAGAATCCCGCGCCGAGGCCGCGTAGCGCGACATGATTGGAAAAAGGGCCATCGTAAAATAGGAAGGGATGATGATCAGCGCATCTATCGGTTTGTAAGCTGTGCCTACATAACCTACGATCCTATCTCCCAGCATCGCCTGCAACAGCGTGACGTTAAGCTTGAAAAAGAGCGTGGCCAGGAGATGGTTTAGCATCAGGGGATATGATTCCACGACCGTTTGTCTTTGTAGGCCGAGATCAAGTTCGAACCGCGGCCGGAAGAACTGCTGGAGGACGGCTACAAATAGAACGATCATGGTGACGATATTCACCAGGATGGATACTCCCGCCAGCCCGACGAACCCCAGGCCAGACAATAGAGCCAAGGTGCCGCCGATGATTTTCAAGATCGTGGTCAACATGGAGACGGCAGCCGGATATTCCATCTTTTCGTAGGCGTTGAAAACCGCACTCAACCCGGTAGAGATGCCGCTGGGAATCAAGCCAACTGCCAAAAGGATGATCGCCAGGCGCGTATCCGAGGCCAGGCCAAAGGCGCTCCGCCAAAGGGTGAGAAAAGCCAGGATCAGAGGCGCTGCCCCGGCGCAGAGGGCCAGGCGAAGCACAGAGGTATTCGCCAAATAGCGGTTAGCGTGGGCATGATCCCGTGCTACCTCGCGGGTGAGGAGCGTGTTCAGGCCAAAGTTGGTGAGGATTTCGAACCAGGTGACCACGATGATGGCAAAGGTGTACTTGCCAGCGTTCTCCGGGCCGAGCACACGCAGCATGAACATGGCAAAGGCCATATCCATGCCCCGGTTGAGCAGCGTCAGGGCGATCGGGGCGGCGGTGTTCTTGACTACGCGCCTGACGGCGTGGTCGCCAACATCCTCCCTGTAGTAGCGTCGCCAGGCCCAGCTTCCGACAAGAAGCAGTAAGAGGATGGCGCCGAAAAAGCTGACGAAAAGCCCGAATTTGACCGACATCGGCGTATAGCGGAAGCGCACCAGGTGCTTTCCAGGCCCCAGAATAACTCCGCGGAAGTTGCCGTCAACCCGATAGATGTGAAGCCCCTGCTCCTCCTCTTTCCCTTCCGGCGTATCATAGGCTTTCCAACTGTTGAAGTAACGGTTCCAATCCGGGAAGTGGCTATCGGCCAGAATCAGGACGCCGCTTACCGGAAACGATGCCTCGATGAGAACCTGGTTCGGCGTGTAGGAGGTGATGGTGACGGTGTGTTGCGCTTCTCCGGGCGGCTCCGGGCCGAGATCCGGAACCGGCTCCTCGAATAAAGCGACCCGTCGGGGATCGAAATGTCGCAATGCCTCGAACAGCGAAGCCTCATCGGACATGACCTGCGCACGATAGACGACAAAGGCACGGGGCAGATAGTCGTCGTTGCGGTATACCTTCAGTTCCTGGTCATAGACCAGCGTGTATTCCGGTGCATTGATCGCCTCTTCGGTGAGGACGTACTTGACGTTTAGCAAGTCCAGCAGCGGCGAACTGAGAGACTGAGGATAGCGCAGGCGGGCGATGCGATTATACAGCAACTCGCCCTGCTCCTCAATCAAACCCATATAGTCGGCGTACCGTTTGGGGATGATCGAGTCATATCCGCGGATGTCATACAGGTCGAAATACATCCCCTGGTTTTCCGGCAGCGGTTTGGTGCTTCGTGTGTCAAAGGTCGTGATGCGGAAAAGCTCAGGGTCCCCCTTCAGAAAGCGAACAACCGACGGCTGGATATCGAGAATACGCGGGTCGGCGGCTGAGTTAAATCCGCGCCCCAACAGATAAAGATCGCCAACCAGGGCCAGGATAGCCAACAGCTTCCAGACCGCATGACTGCCCAGCCAACGAGGCAAACGGATCGGACGACGGCTGAGGCGCAACACGATTCCACTCACTATAAGGAGGATGCCCAAGATCAGGACGTTGCGAAGCTGATAGGAGTAGAACATGCGGCCATCGGCGAAAGCTTCCCGCGCCCTGGCTAGACGGAGCATGACGCGCTCTGCCAGGGGGATCATGCGAGTTGGGAATAGCGCGCTGAGAGCGAGCGTCAGCAGGATCGCCAGCCCGCCTCCTGCTGCCAGCAAGCCGAGCGCCCTCCCTAATCCGGGCCAGCCGGAGGGCGAAGAATCGCCGCAAACCCGCCTGGCTGTACTAGAGAGATATGACGCGCCCACCCCGGCCAGCACACTCACGCTGAAAGCGTAGGGAAAGATCCAACGGAAAGGGGAGTGCGACTGTCCAAAACCGGGCAGATAGAAGATGATAGCGTAGAGAGGGGTGCCAAAAGTGAGAAGCAGAGAAAAGATGGCCAGTGTCAGGAAAAACCAAACGTGAGTTCGCCTGACCGCGCGACCAGGCGTTCCTTCGCTATCTGTAGACTGACGGCGCAACCCTTGCCCGCCCAGAATAGCGATGATCGTCAAGAAAAGAGGGAGAATGCCAAGGTAACATCCCCCCTCGACGTAGTTCTTGATGCCCCACTCGATGGTGTTGATCGGCGCGCCCAGGTAGTTGCGTGTCGCTGGCACCACGGTGCGGCTGAAGAGGTCGAAATAGCTATGATGGCTGGGATTGCCGTAAAAGTCGGGCATCAGAAAGGCGAGCACATGCCGGAACGGATAGGCCCAGCCGATGACCTGCTGCAAGGTCACGGAGCCTTGTCGGAAATTGATGCGCACCAGCTCATACAGCGGTATGATCTGGATAGCCCCCAGGCAGAGGCCCAAACCCACCGCTGCACACAACCACAGGATAATCTTGCCGGTGGCTGCCAGGGCCGGCCGAACGCCCTGCGGGCGGCTTTGTTGCAGCCCTGCGCCCACGAGCCGCCAGGCACCGTAAAGCGCCGTAACGATCAGGGTGAAATAGGCGATCTCGACGTGGCCGGCGAGCCACTCGCAACCCAGAGCGACGGCACCCAACGCAACATAGGGGATCGGCGATCTGGGGGGTGTATCGGTCTGCGCACGGATGACCAACTCGATGGCCGCCAACAAGAGGGGCAGCCAGGACATGGCGGCGATGATCATAGGAAAGACGACCTGCACTATCATAAAGAGGCTGAAAGTGTAAGTGATGGCGGCAATGGCAGCGCCGAAGCGATTCAGGCCGATGACGCGGCCGTAGATGAAAGTGAACAGGGCTGTGAGGGTGAATTGGACTAGCGTGAACCAGCCATAAGCCTGCGGCAGTGGCAGGATATAATAAAGCACGCTCAGCGGATAGAGGGCGGAATGCTGTCCGGCGGCCAGGAAAGGAACTCCGGCGAAAAGGTAGGGATTCCAAAGTGGCACGCGCCCGGCCTTCAGGGATTCTAGGATAAAGCGCTTCCAGACATAGTTTTCCAGGATGAGATCGCCGAGCAGGCCGTTGTGGGGCACGGTGACGCCGAAATCTGCGGCATACAGCTTCCAGGGCTGCGAGGCGAAGAGGTTATCCAGGGGCAGCAGGGTTTTCCCGCCCAAGGTGACCGGCCAGAAAAAGAGGAAGGACAGGGCAAAGAAGCCCAGAGCAATGCAAAGGTCTTGAGCGTGGATTTTTCTCATGGGCTAGGTATTCCTCGCTGCCGCCACGGTAGCATGACCTATCTGCCAGATACTGGATTATACTATGGGGGCACATTGGGGTCAACTTGACAGGTGAGCGGGATGTGGTTATACTGGTTTCGGGGTATTGTCCAGGAGAGCAGGGAGATGAAACAAAGGCATTGCGGGTGTGTGCCGGCTGAGACAGAGGTGTAGAATGCCCATGGATGAAGCTTTGCGCCAAACACGCACCCGGCTCGGCGGGGACAGCCGGTCTAGTGATGCCCCGGTTGTCCCGACCGGCTTCTCTGCGCCGGTGATGGAGACGCTGGCGGAAGCAGTCCACCATATCGTCGAAGCGCTACGACCGGAGAAAGTCGTGCTCTTCGGCTCCTACGCTTATGGCAAGCCGACACCGGACAGCGATGTGGATTTGCTGATCATCATGGAGACCGCGGCTTCTGCCAAAGAGCGCTATCAGACGGTATCGCGTTTGCTATACCCGCGTCCCTTCCCGGTGGATGTACTGGTCAAGACGCCGCAGGAAATTGAACGGGCGTTGAGCATGGGTGACTTTTTCATCCAGGAGATCATATCGCAAGGTCGTGTGCTGTATGAGCGAAATCACTGATCCGTTGGCGTGGGTGGCACGCGCTGAAGAAGACTACACGGTAGCACGCGCCTGTCTGCGCCGCAAGAAAGCGTTGACAAGCAGCGCATGTTTTCACGCGCAACAGTGCGTAGAGAAGTACCTGAAAGGCACACTTATGGCCAGAGGCCAGGTTTTTCCCAAGACGCACGACCTGTTAGCCCTGAGCACCCTGTGTGCGCAAGCGAGCATCTTCTTGGAGGTCACGCCCGATCAACTGGCCACTCTATCATCTTATGCTGTGCAAGTGCGCTACCCTGGCGATAATCCAACCTTGGAGGAAGCGAAGGAGGCCCTAGAAATCGCCAAGGCAGTGCGTCGGTCCATGCGAAAGCTACTGGGTCTCAAATCACGTCGGAACCGGCGCCAAACTGGAGGTTTGAGATGAACAGGGAACCAACTGTTGTTGAGAAACGCATCCGATTGTCTTCAGAGCACGCAGACCGTCTGAACCGCCTGGCCCAGACCAAGGCCCTCAGAGAAGACCAGATCATTGAAAAAGCGTTGGACATTCTCTTCAGCCTGACCGAACTCCTTGACGGGCAAGCCGAGCGCCGAGGGTGGTCGTTCCTTTCAGAAAGCGCATTACAACGTGTATGGGACAACAAAGAAGATACGGTCTACGACAACTGGAGGGAATTGTATGGCATTCCAGCGCGGTGATGTCGTTCTGGTACCGTTCCCATTCAGCGACCTCAGCACAATGAAAGTGAGACCAGCCGTGGTGGTGAGTAGTTCCCTGTACCATGCCACGGAGCCTGACTTGATCCTAGCGGCGATCACCTCCCAGATTGCGATGGCGACTGGTCCTCTGGACTATGTGCTGCTTGACTGGCAGGCAGCCGGTTTGCGCTGTCCTTCTGCCCTGAAACCGGTATTGTTTACTCTTGACCCCGCCCGTGTGCTTCACCGCGTCGGTGCCTTGATCCCTTTGGATCTGGCCGAAGTGAATCAGCGATTACGCCGTGCTTTGGAACTATAGAGGACGAAATCCGTCCTTGGATGAGGAGGTGCGGCGGGCGGAGGCGTTGGAATGGGCTATTTGTTAATCGGGCTACGGGCACGCCTGCTGAAGAGCCTGGCTGGTAGCCAATGAACAGGCAGGGAATAATCACCAGGCGCATCTGGCGCTTCATCGCCTCCATGAAAGTGGCGGCTGCCTTGATCGCTGCGGTAACCGTTCTGGCAGCCCTCGGCAGCCTCATCCCGCAGATGCCGCCCCCAATTGCCCGCGACCCGAACGCGGAGGCGAAATGGTTGGCTGAGGCCGCTAGCAGGCTGGCACCGCTGTATCACCGCCTGGGCCTTTTTCGCTTCTACGAGACGATCTGGTTCCGCGGCCCCCTGGTTCTGCTGGTGGTTAGCACCTTCCTTTGCACCGTAGATAGGATCAAGGTGCTTTGGCGTCAGGCTTTTCACCCATCGCCACGACGGTCTCGTGAATTCTTTACGAACGCCCGTTTGGGCGCCACGTTGAGCGCACCATCCGGGGAAACGGCGCTGGAAACCCTGCGCGGCCAACTGAAGGAAATGGGCTTGCGGCATATTGTCGCAGTGGAGGGAGATGGCGCCCGCTTCTTGTACGCCGACAGGAATCGTTTTGCGGCTTTGGCGACGTTAGTCACCCATCTCGGCCTCGTTGCCCTCATTCCTTGCGCACTGGTGGCCTGGACGATGGGCTGGGAGGAACGCGGCATTATCTTGTTGCCAGGCCAACGCTACACGTTATCTCATAACCCAGCCTTGGCTCTGCAAAGTGATAACGTGGAATTGCAGCGTGACACAGAAGGCAGAGTGCGCGATTACAGGAGCACCCTGACGATATGGGAGGACGAGCGAAGAGCATTAACAGGGGTACTTAACACGGGCAAGCCGCTCGGTTATCGAGGCATTGCCATACACCAGTGGGGATATGGCCCTGCGGTGAGCGTACAAGCCGTGGGAGATGGTGGGCAGGGTTTACGTCTTTGCAGAGGCGATGCCGACTGCTCGGAAGGCGTAATCTCCCTCTCACTTACGGCAGGAGAGAGCGGCCTGGCGGAAGCACGGATTCCGGCGTTGGCCACGACGATACGGGTCACACCAGAGACGCAGAGTGCGGGCTACTTCGTCCAGATTCTGCAAGATGGGCAGCCCAGGCCCCTGCGCGAGGGGTACATTGGCGGGGGCGAGGAGTTCAGGCTGCCGGGCCTCACCCTCCGCTTTATCCGCGAGGATTATGTCGTGTTGAAGGCCAGTTACATGCCGGGGGCCGCCGCGGCCTGGTTCATCCTGCTTGTCATCTCGCTGAGCATGGCCGTCAGCTTTTACTGGCCCCACGACCGCCTCTGGGCACAGATCAGCCCTTCGGGGGAGGTACTGCTTGCAGCACTGCCCGGCGGGGAGGCAAAGGACTTTGCGCAGCGTTTCCGGCGGTTCCTCAAGGCCTGTGCCAAAAGCCTGGAAAGGCAACTATGAACGAGGGACAAGATTTCGCGCACGCCATACCTGTTAAAAGCGTGCCAGAAGAATACGAGTATCTGCGACGACAACGTTGCACCTGCGGCGGCACTTTCGTGCTTGTCCTTCAGGCTCTGCACGAACATGAGGGGCGGAAATTCGATGTCTTGAATGTGCGCTGCGGGAAGTGCGGCGCATCCAGAAGCTATACATTTGACATCAACAGTTTCTATGGTTTCTACCTGCAGGCGGATTAGATGGAGATGCGAATGGGGTTGAATGACATTACGTTTTACCTGATCAGTTACGTTTTGATGGCTGCGGGCTTGGGCGGATGTGCGTCTTTCCTGACCAGGCGCGATCCTCGCTTCCGGCGGCTTGCCTTTTGGTGTAGCCTGCTGGCTTGCACTAGCATAGCTATCGGATTGGCGGCGCGAGGTATCCCGGTCGGCTATTGGCCACTTATCACAACCTATGAATTCGCGCTCGCTTTCATCGCGGCTATCCTGGTGATATATCTTATCCTGGAACGGCGCGAGGAGGCGGCGGGAGAAGGGGCCATTGCTCTGCTCCTGGCTTTCATCCTGGCTACGTATTTCCTCTGGCTAACCCCAGCGTCCATGAAAGTGCCACGTGCGCCGATGCCCCTCTTGCGCAGTTACTGGTTCCTCATCCATACGGCCACTGCCGCCATCGGCTATGGCGCTTTTGCCGTCGCTGGGGGGATAGGGATTGTCTATTTGATCAGGCCAGGTCTCCCCTTTCTGGCCAGGTGGTTCCCGGAACCGCAGGCCCTCGACTCAGCCAGCGCCTATGGGGTGCGTATCGGCTTCCCCTGGATGACCTTGAGCATCGCGGCTGGTGGCATCTGGGCGCTCCTGTCCTGGGGAACCTTCTGGAGCTGGGATCTCAAGGAGACCTGGACGCTGATCGTGTGGCTGATCTATCTGTTTTACTGGCACGCGCGCGCCCTGCCCCGTTGGCCAGGGAGACGAACGGCGTTGGTCTCGGCCATCGGCCTGGCCGTGGTGCTCTTCGCTTTCTTGGGGATGCGATGGTTGGCGCAGGTGGTGAGCGTAGAAACTCTGCTGGCACGCTGAGATGATATTATGCATAAGGTAACTCGACGGCAGTTCCTGCGGCAGTTGGCGATTCTGGGCCTGGGTTCTCTAGGGACGGGCAGCCTTCTATCAACGGCGGGTTGCCGGAACCCCATCGCTAGCGCGTCCTCGCTCAATCTCTCCTCGCCCTATGTGCGAGAAGCGATGCATTACGTGAGCCTTCAGGATACCCCCAGTTGTGAGAGTTGCCACGGCGAGGTTGAGCCTTCGCGCGTCCTGTACTGCCATGTGTCCCACGCCGGCAACCATGTGCGCTGCAAACTCTGCCCGAGGCAATGCCTTCTCGCTGACGGACAACGAGGCCAGTGCCGTGTGCGCGAAAACTATCACGGCAAGCTCTACACCCTCGTCTATGGCAACCCGTGCGCCATGCAGATAGACCCCATCGAGAAAAAGCCTTTCTATCACCTCCTGCCTGGCTCGTCCTCCTTCTCCCTGGCCGCTGCCGGCTGCAATCTCCGCTGTCTCTATTGCCAGAACTGGACGATCTCTCAATTCCCCCCGGAAGAGGTGGAGAGCACCATGCTCATGCCGGAGCAAGTGGTAGAGGCAGCGTACCAGAACAGTTGCACATCCATCGCTTTCACTTATTCCGAGCCGACGGTTTTCTACGAGTACATGCTCGCCACGGCGCGGCTGGCCCGCAGCCGGGGGATCAAGAGCGTGGTGATCAGTGCAGGATATATCAACCCTGGGCCTTTGCGGACTTTGTGCGCCGCCGTAGATGCTATCAAGGTAGACTTCAAAGGGTTCTCGGAGACGTTCTATGAGCGAGTCTGTCAAGGCACGCTTGGCCCGGTCTTGGAAGCGATGAAGATTATCCGCGAGAGCGGAATCCATCTCGAGATCGTTAACCTGGTCGTGCCCACATTGAACGATAAAGCTGAGGAGTTGCGTGGTCTTTGCCAGTGGATTATAGATCATCTGGGGCCTGACGTGCCCGTTCATTTCACCCGCTTCCATCCGATGTATAAATTGCAGCATCTGCCAATGACGCCTGTGGAGACGCTGGAGGCAGCCTACGCTATCGCCAAGAAGGCAGGGATCCATTACACTTATGTCGGCAATGTGCCCGGCCACGAGGGGAACAACACCTATTGCCCTCGTTGCGGGCAACTCCTCATCCAACGGATGGGCTTTTCGGTGGTGGGTAACCACGTCAGGCAGGGGAATTGCGAATTCTGCGGCTACCCCATCGTGGGGATTTGGCGATAGGAGCGGCCAGCGATCAACTTTCAGCCTTTAGCTATTGCGTGACGAAGATAGGGGTAAGGATATTGTGAAACGAAAAGAGCGGTGGATATCGCTTATTCTTTGCAGCGCTATGTTGCTCGGCGCGTGCGCGCGCCCCTCACCGAGCCTGCCGCGCGGTGAAACGCGAGAGGCGACCGTCATCCCCAAGCAGGCAGTCGGGGAGGCCAAGACGCCAGCCCAAGCCTTGGCGGTACGCCAGCCGGTCGTCGCTGGCAAGTTCTACCCAGCCGATCCCAACGAACTGGAGCGGCTGGTAGATAGCTATCTGGCGCGCGCGTCTCGCTCCGCTGGGCGGCCCGTAGCCCTCATCGCCCCTCATGCGGGTTATATCTACTCAGGACAGGTGGCCGCCTACGCTTTCAAACAGATCGAGGGGCAGCATTACGATGTGGTTGTCCTGCTGGGAACCAATCATACCAGTGCACGTTTCCGCGACATCTCGGTCTATGCCGAAGGCTCTTTCGCCACTCCCCTGGGCGAAGTGTCCGTTGACACGGAACTGGCGCAACGTTTGCTCGCCGCTCATAAACGAATCGTCTTCGACCCCGAATCGCATCGTCAGGAACACTCTATTGAGGTCGAGCTTCCTTTCCTGCAAAGAATCCTGGAGAATTTCAAGATCGTGCCGATCGTCGTCGGTGCATCCACCCTGGAGAATTGCCGCATCCTGAGCGATGCCCTGGCAGAGGTCCTGGTGGATCGAAAGGCCCTTGTCGTCGCCAGTTCCGATATGAGCCATTACCCCACCTACCAAGATGCCAACCGCATTGATGGACGGATGCTGGCGGCTATCGAAAGCCTGGACGCGGAAAAAGTACAGCAGGAAGATCGGGCCTGCATGGGCGAGGGGGTATCCAACCTGGCCTGCACGCTCTGCGGCCTGGGACCGGTGATGGCGGCGATGATGTACGCCCGCAAAGTGGGTGCTAACCAGGCTACGACACTGGCCTATATGAACTCCGGTGACACCGACACGGGAACGCGGTCAGGGGTGGTAGGATATGGTGCAGTGGTGTTCTGGCGGTGGGAACCCGTTGACCTCAGTGCGGAGGAGAAAACCGAACTGCTCAAGATCGCCCGCCAAGCCATCGCAGCGCGTCTTCAGAGCAAGCCCACCCCTTCGCTATCAATCCGGAATCCCAAGCTCCTGCAACCGAGCGGAGCTTTCGTCACGCTGAAGAAAAGGGGAGAGTTGCGCGGCTGCATCGGCCACATCTTGGCGCGCGATCCCCTTTACCTGACGGTGCAGGCTGCCGCTGTATCGGCTGCTACCGAAGACCCGCGCTTCTCCCCCCTCTCCGCTCGTGAGCTGGACGAGATTATCATCGAGATTTCCGTCCTATCACCTATGCAGCGCATCCAAAACGTCGAGGAGATCCAGGTGGGGACGCACGGCCTGTATATCCGCAAGGGACAACGTTCGGGTCTGCTCTTGCCGCAGGTCGCGCCGGAACAGGGGTGGGATCGAGCCGCCTTCCTCGCTGGCGTGTGCCGGAAGGCGGGGCTGCCGGAGGATGCCTGGCGCACCGGGGATGCAGCGCTCTACAGCTTCACAGCACAGGTGTTTGGCGAGTAATCCCGCAACCTACCCCACAGCCGATGGTTTTCACCGACTTGCTTTGTGTTACTCTGAGGCGCGTTCTTCGCCGTCGTGTTCAGCGCAGCCGGGGATCTAATGCATCCCGCAGCCCATCGGCCACCAGCAGGACGCAGAGGGTGGTGATGGCGATCATCAGGCCGGGAAAGATCACCAGCCAGGGGTTGCGGAAGGTGTAGGCTAGGGCATTGGTCAGCATATTGCCCCAGGTCGCCGTCGGTGGGGCGATGCCAAAGCCGAGAAAGCTGAGCGCCGACTCGATAAAGATAGCTCCGGCGATGTCCGAACCCATGATCACCAACACGACGGAGAGGACGTTGGGCAGGACGTGTCGCCACATGATGCGCCAGTTGGTAGCGCCCAGGCAACGCGCCGCCAGCACATAGTCGCGTTGCTTGACCGAGAGCACCAGCCCGCGCACCTGACGGCTGGCGCCCATCCAACTGGTGATGCCCAGGAAAAAGGCCAATGACCACATGTCCCACTTGATGAACGCGCCGAGGATAATGAGCAGATAAAGCCGGGGGATGGTGATCATGACAAAGATCATGTTTTGCAGCAGATCGTCGAAGCGCCCGCCGTAAAACCCTCCCGCCAATCCGAGCAACACGCCGATGCTGAGATTGATCACGGTCACGGCAAAGGCGATGGTCAGCGAGACGCGCCCGGCGTGCACGGTGCGCGTGAAGTAGTCGCGGCCATATTCATCGGTGCCGAACCAATGGCGGGCGCCGGGGCGCTGGTAGTTATCGTCCAACACCACGCGGTTGGGATCGTAACGGGTGACATAGCGCGAGACCAGGGGGGCGCAGAGCGCGACCAGGCAGACAAAGAGAAAGACGCCGCTGGCGATCATCGAGACCCTGTCGGCGCGGAAACGCCGCCAGGCGGTTTGCCAGTAGCTCTCAGGCGGTCGCAAAAGCCGGTTCGATTCGTTGGCAACAACGGTCGCCAAAACAACCTCCGCAGTCCTACCGGCCAGCAATGAACTTTAATCGTACCGTACCCGGGGATCCACCCAGCTATAGGCGATGTCGGCCAGAATATAGCTGATGATCACCAGGACAGTGGAGATGAAAAAGACGCCCAGCATCACTGGATAGTCGCGCTTGAAAGCCGCGTCCAGCGTCAACCGCCCGATGCCCGGCCAGGAAAAGACCTGCTCGTAGATGGCCGCCCCGCCGATCAGCCCGGCCAGCAATCCGCTGGACAGGGTGACGACCGGGATCAAGGCGTTGCGCAGGATGTGGCGATAGAGCACGGCGCGTTGGCGGAGGCCCTTGGCATAGGCCGTCCGCACATAGTCCTGGCGGATGACCTCCAGCACCTCCGAACGCAGGAAGCGCGTATAGGTCACCCAGCCGCCGGTGGCGGCGATAAGCGCGGGCAGGGCTAGATGCCAGAGCCGATCGAGGATGTTATGGCCGCCCGTCTCCAGGTTGTAGAGGCCACCCATGGGAAAGAGGCGCACGCCCGTGGCGGTATAGATATTGGCGACGGCCACAATCGCCAACAGGCCGATCCACCAGCTCGGCGCGGCGTTGACCAACACCACCGCCACACGCACGCTATTGTCAAAGGCGCTGGCGCGTCGCAGCGCCGTATTCACGCCCAGCGGGACGCCGACGAGCACGCCCAATAGCAGGCTGGCCACGTTCAGTTGCAGCGTCGCCGGCAGCCGCTCGGCGATCATCTCGATGACCGGGCGATGCGTGAAATAGGAGCGGCCCAGGTCAAGGCGTAGGGCGGCCCACAGCCATTTGACATAACGCACAGGCGGCGGCTCATGCAGGCCGAGGTTGCGCTCCAGACGCAAAACATCCTCCTCGCGCATCTCCGGGTTGTCCATATACGCCTTGAGTGGCCCGCCCGGAATCGCGTTCAGGAGGATAAAGTACAGGACTGTGATGGCGAAAAAGACTGGCACCGCCTGCAAAATGCGGCGGATGATATAGCGGTTCATGTAACCCCCGCCCCAAGAGAGGGAAAACATGCTGTTTGTTCACCACAGAGGCCACAGAGATCACAGAGGTTTAGATTTTCCGTTCTCTGTGCTCTCCGTGTTCTCTGTGGTGAATCGCTGTCTCAGATACGCGAGTTGCGCTGTGTCGTCTATTTGCCCGTCTTGGAGTACCAATCCTGGAGGTCGTAGCCGATGCCCAGCGGTGTCACCGGGTTGACTACCATGCGATTGTGCACTGCCACCAGGTTCTGGTTTGTAAAGAGGAAGATGTAGCCGGCGTCCTGCGCAATGATTCTCTGCAGCTCAACATAGATCTTCTTGCGGTCTTCCTGCTGGCATCCTTTAACGGCCGCAGCTTCCTCAAAGAGCTTGTCCACGGTGGGGTTAGAGTAGGCGATATAGTTCTGCGCCTTGCCGGTGCTCCAGATATTCGCCTGGCCGTGGGGGTCAGCGCCGCCCGCCCAACCCAGGATGAACATCTCGAAATCCCTGGTCTTACGTATGCGGTCCAGGTAGGCGTTCCACTCCTCGGATTGGATCTCGATCGAGACACCCACATCCTTGAAATACTGCTGGGCGATGGTAGCGATCTGCTCGCGCTGCTTGTTGCCCGCGTTGTAAAAGATGCGTACCTTGAAGGGCTTGCCATCCTTCGTCAGGATGCCATCGGCGCCTGGTGTCCAGCCAGCCTCCTTCAATAGCGACTTGGCCTTCTCCGGGTTGAACTCGTACTTGGGAAGATCGTCAGTATAGGCCCAGTTCGCGCCATGGATGAAGGAATACTGCGGGCGGGCGAAGCCGAGGCGGATCTTCTCGATCAGTTTTTGCTTGTCAAGGGCATGTGAAAGGGCCTGGCGCACGCGCACATCACTGAAGAAGGGATGGTCCAGCTTGAAGCCGATATAGACCCAGCCCGCACCGATGACATAGTACTCGAAGCCCTGGGCATGGGGCAGGGCCTTGATCTCGGCCCAGTCCACCGGGTCGGGGGTGCAAATATCCACCTCCTGCGTCTTGAACATGGCCGTGGCCACGGTGTTGTCCTTGACGATCTTATAGATGTACTTGTCCAGGTTGGGCCGGCCGCGGTGGAAACTGTCGCTGGCCACAAAGATGGCATGGCTGTCCTTGACCCATTCCTGCAGCCTGAATGGCCCGGAAAAGACCGTCGGCTTGGTGTTAAAGTCATTCTGGTTGATGTCCAGGTTCTCAAAGACGTGTTTGGGAATGGGCTGGATGTTGGCATAGTCAATAGCCGGGCAGAAGATACGCTTGAGCTTGAAGACCAGCGTATAGTCGTCTATCGCGGTCATGGACTCATAGTTCTCCTTGCGTGGCGCGCGATAGACATAGTTCACCTTCTCATCCATCATCTTGTCCCAGGTGAACTGGAAATCGGCGGCGGTGATCGGCTTGCCATCGCTCCACTTCAGGTTCTTACGCAGCTTGACCGTGAGCGTCATGCCATCCTCAGAGAAGATGTAACTTTCCGCCATGTCGCCGACGAGTGCCAGAGTCTTCGGGTCGCGCCGCAAGAGGTACCCGTAAACTAGATCAATGTAGGCAAAGGAAGCGGTGTCGCTGGCGAGGAGAGGTTGCATGGTCTGCGCGTCGGCGAAGGAGACGTCGGTGAAGGTGCCACCCTTGACCGGCCCGGCCTTGGTCGGAGTAGCAGTTGGCGCTGGCGGCTTGGTCGGAGTAGCGGTTGGCGCTGGCGGCTTGGTCGGCTGCACAACGGGTTTCGGCGTAGCCGTGCTCGGCGCACAGGCTTGTAGTGCAGCAGCAATGAGGGTGAATGCCGAGACCCTCAAAAAGGTGCGCCTGTTCAGTTTTTTCTCTTCAGTCATTTTTCTGCTCCTTTCTGTCCTGCAATCTGATCTGTCCAATTATCCCCACATCGGTACGCTGGCGGTCGAGATGAGAGTAGAGTGGATAGTGATGAGAGATTATAGCACGATTTTCGACAACTGTCAATCTCCGCGGTTCCCATTTTCGTCAAGTTCGTGCATGGCCATACAGTTTTGGACGTATTTCTGGTTCACGCCACATCCGCCAGGTTGATGACCTGGCCAGTGCGCTGAGATTCCAAAGCAGCAGTGAAAAGGCGATGGCTGAGCGCGGCCTCTTCCGGCGTGGCACAGGGAAAAGGCACGTTCGGCCCATGCGCCAACTCGTCGCAGAAAGCAGCTATCATCTGCAAGATGACATCGCTGAAACCAAATTCAAAGATCGGGCCGGTGATCGTGCGATAGACCGATTCGTAACCGAGGTCGGTGTGCTGCCAGGATTGCTCGCCGCCGGGCGTGTAGGAGAGCATCTTGAGCGTGCGCAGCTCTTTGGTGGAGAACTCGGCGGAGAAGCGTGTGCCCAGGATGCGAATGAACCAGGTGTTGACCTCGCCGGGGGCGATGCGCTTGGTGGAAAGGAACATCGGGAAACGCTGGTCGCCCGTCTCCACCTCACAAGCCAGGGTGGCATTGTCCCACGTCTTGCAGGGGACGATGTTCCCCTTGCCGTCGGGCCGCTGAGCGATGATTTTGGAGAGAAACGCGCGCACGTTCTTAGGGAACCAGCCGAAGCGGAAGGGGATGTGCACCACGTGCATCCCCAAGTCACCCAGGCAGCCGTACTCTCCATTGATCTCGACCATTCGCTTCCAGTTTATCGGCTTATGCGGGTTCAGGTCACTGCTGTGCCAGAGGCCGGCGTGGACCTCCATGATCTGCCCAAAGCGCCCTTCGCGGATAAACTGCACGATCTTCTGTGCGCCAGGGAAATAAGGAAACTCGGAGGAGCAGCGGACGAGGAGTTCGGGATGGGCGCGGACAGCCTGCATGATCTGCTGGTTCGCCGCCAGGTCTATGCCGAAAGGCTTCTCCCCCAGGAGGTGCTTGCCCGCATTGAGCGTGGCGGTGTAAACTTCGGCGTGGAGGTTATGAGGCAGAGCGCAGTAGACCGCATCCACGCCATCATCGGCCAGCAACTCGCGGTAATCGCTGGTCGCCAGATGGATGGTATCGAAACTGCGCTGGAACCAGTCGAATTTCTCCGGGCTGCGGTTGCAGATAGCAACGATTTGCGGCTCGGCATCAAGATCGGTCAGATGACACCAGCGGGCAGCGGCGCTGGCGAACTCGCGGCCCATCAGGCCACAGCCGATGATGCCGAAACGGATGATCTTTCTCTTGCTCATCGCCCCGTCACTTCCTCCCCAATGAAAAACTGGCCACGAAGAACACGAAGGTCACGAAATATATATTCCCTCTTCATGTTCTTCGTGCTCTTCGTGGTGGTCTTTTTCCCCAGAACTAAGCGTAGCCGAATTCTTTTTCCACCTCGGCGATGGATTCCTCAATGATGTCCATAGCCTTGAGGCCAAGCTCCGGCTCCATGACCATCGGCGGGGAGAGGCGCAGGATGTGTCCGGCGGGAACCCAGGCCAACCCCTTGCGGAAAGCCTTCTGATAAACCAGGTTGCCCGCTTCCGTAAAAGGCTGGCGAGTCTCTTTGTCCTTAACCAACTCCAGGCCGAGCAGGCAGCCGATGCCCCTTGCTTCGCCGATGATAGGGTGGCGTGCCTCCATCTCTTTCATGCGTTTGAGCAGGATGTCGCCCAGGTGCTTGGAGCGCTTACAGATGTCCTCCTCCTGGATCACTTCGATGGAGGCCAGGGCCGCCGCACAGGCCATGGGGTTGCCGCCGTAGGAGGTGCTGGCGCTGATCTTTTCCAGGTTGTCTTTGTATCCTTCGGCCAGGAGCATCGCCGTCACCGGGAAGCCGTTGCCGAAGCCTTTGCCGAGCGTCATGACATCGGGCACAGTGTTCCAGTTTTCCATGCCGAACATCTTGCCAGTACGCCCCATACAGGTGAGCACCTCATCGGCAAAGAGCAGCATCTTGTACTCGTCGCAGATAGCGCGTAGCTTCTGCATCCAGCCATCAGGAGGGATGATGGAGCCTGCCCAGCCCTGTACTGGCTCCAGCACGATGGCCGCCAGTTGGCCAGAGGTCTCCTCAGCGATGACAGTGCGGATATAGTCCGCGCAGTAAATGTTGCATTCGGGGTATCTCATCTTGAAGGTGCAACGGTAGCAATAGGCGCGGGGAACCAAGAAAAAGCCGGGGGCGCGCATCCCTTGTGTGCGATCCACGCGGGCTAAACTGACCGCGCCCAGCGTCTTGCCGTGGAAATCGCGGTGGAAGGAGATGAACTCGAAACGGCCCGTCGCCGCGCGGCAGGCCCGCAACCCGGCCTCGACGGCGGTCGTGCCACTATCATACAACTGCACCCCATTGAGCCTCTTTGCTCCCTCGCCCAGTGCGACCTCGTTGATCTTTTCCAGCAGCCGCGTCTTGAGCGGCGTGGTAAAGTCATGGCAATTCATGAGCGTCCCTGCTGCCTTCTGTACGGCCTTGGTGATCTTGGGATGGCAATGTCCCAATCCTGTCACGTAGATGCCGGAGGAAAAGTCAATATAAGTGTTGCCGTCCACATCGGTGAGCGTGACGCCGTGGCCCTTTTCCCAGACGACAGGGAAAAGCCTCACCTGCGAGGAATATCCCTTCATGAACTTGCTCGCGCGATGGTGATAGTCCACCGATTTGGGGCCGGGCGGGGGCACCACGATATGTGGCACGGTCTTCGGATCCACGTAAGCCCAGTTTCGAGTAGCCGCCATAACTATTTCGCCTCCCGTTCGATATGTAACCAGCCGTAGAAGCGAGATGTCGCCCAGCCCCTGGTTCCCGTTGCTAGCCGAGGGCGATCTCGCGGTACATGGCCAACACGTTTTCCACAGGGGTGTCCGGCTGGATGTTGTGAGATGGCGAGCAGATGAAGCCGCCCCCCTTGCCCATGATCTCGATGCGTTCGCGCACGTAGGCGCGAACCTGAAGCGGGGTCATGCGCTGCAGGGGACCCTGCACATCTATGCTGCCATGGAAGGAGATACGGTCTCCATATACAGCCTTCAACTCATAAGGATCCATGCCCCAGGCCTGCGATTGGATCGTTTGCAGGCAATCCAGGCCAAGTTCGATGTAACGGGGGAAGAGTTGGCGCGTGCTGCCGCAACTGTGGTGAATGACCCGGCAACGATAGGAGTGCGCCAGGTCAACCATGGCCTTCATGTGCGGGCGGAAAAGCCTGTCCCAGGTGGCGGGACTCATCAGCAGCCCTCGCTGCGTGCCATAATCATCGCCCATCATCAGGATATCTATCATGCCGCGGCCAGCATCCAGTATTCTCTCAGTGAACTCCAGATAGAACCTAGCGCGCTTTTCGCGGAGGGCACGGCCAGTGGGGTCATCCAGGGCGATGTCATAGAGCACCTGTTGCACGCCGCGGCCAAAGGCGGTGCCATTGATGAGATCCATGAAGCCAAAGCCGCCCGTAGCAATCGCGTAGCCCTCGAAGGCGCGGCACTGCTCTAGGATCGTCGAATAGTCATACCAATCGGTGCTCGGCCAGCGATAGGATTCCACATCTTCCAGGGTTTCCATCTTGGCAAAGGGCAAATAGCTTGGCTCCGCATATTCGCCGTATTCGTTAGGCAGCGGGCTGCGAATGACGCCCCAGATGTCCTCGTAGGAGCCGTCAGGGAAGGTTC
>CAYPON010000020.1:0-22767 GCA_964412315.1 uncultured Anaerolineae bacterium
GGGCTCCTAGCGCGGCTCATTTATGGCCGCGCTGACCGGGGCAGTATTACCGAGTTATTTACTAAAAATTCATTGATGGTCGTTGAGAGGCAAACGCCGATGGACTGCCAACAGCATCGTGAAAATCGTCGGTCTCTATTTCGCGCGAGCCTGAGATCGCTTCGCCAAGGACGCTCGCGATGACGGGTCAGCGGATGCCTCAGAATAGCAGACGCGAGAAAGGATGATGGATGCTACAGTATATCCTACGCAGACTGATGCTCTTGGTCCCCACTCTGATCGCCGTCTCCATAGTGACCTTCCTGATCATTGAACTCCCGCCAGGGGATTTTCTGACTGTCTATATGGCCAACATGGCTGCAGCCGGCGATACGGTTACGCGGGACATATTGGATGCTCTGCGGCAGCAGTACGGTTTGGACAGGCCCCTGTACCAGCGCTACCTTCTTTGGTTTGGCAAGATCGTGCGCGGCGATTTTGGCTATTCCTGGGAGTACGGGAAGCCTGTCAACGAGTTGATTTGGGAGCGGCTGGCGCTTACTCTTGTTCTCACCACCACTTCTCTCATCTTCACCTGGGTCGTCGGCTTTCTGATCGGCGTCTATTCCGCCACCCACCAGTATTCCATCGGCGACTATTTCTTCACCTCGATGAGCTTTATCGGGCTGGGCACGCCGGAGTTTATGATCGCGCTCATCCTCCTCTGGGTAGCCTTTTCCACCTTCGGGCTTAGACTAAGCGGGCTATTCTCGCAAGAGTTCCAATCCGCGTCGTGGAGTTGGGCCAGGGTCTTGGATCTGCTCAAACATCTCTGGGTGCCCACGATCATCCTCGGCCTCAGCGGCACGGCAGGGATGATCCGCACCATGCGCGCCAACCTGTTGGATGAGCTGCGCAAGCCTTACGTCATCACCGCCCGCGCCAAGGGCCTGGCGGAGAACAGGCTTCTGCTGAAATATCCGGTGCGCGTGGCCATGAACCCCTTTGTCAGCAGCGTGGGCTGGGCCTTGCCGGGCCTGGTCAATGGCGCGACCATCGTCTCCGTGGTGATGGGACTGCAGACCACCGGCCCGATCCTGCTGCGCGCCCTGATGGCTCAGGATATGTATCTCGCCGCCAGCTTTGTCATGCTGCTGAGCGTCCTAACCGTGATCGGCACATTGATCTCGGATCTACTGCTCGGTTGGTTGGATCCTCGCATTCGCATGGGAGGCTAGCGCATGGAATCGAACACCCCGCAGACTCCTCCTGTGGAACGACAGGACATCACGGCGGAAGAGAAGATCTATGTCGCTTCGCAATGGCAACTGATGTGGTGGCGCTTTCGCAAGCACAAGATGGCCATCGTCGGGGGAATCATCCTCATCCTTTTCTATATCGTGACGCTCTTCTGGGAGTTCCTGGCGCCCTACGATCCACTGCGCTATGATGTCAAGTTCGCCTTTGCCAAGCCGCAGTTGCCGATTTTCATTGACCGGCAGGGCTTGCACTTTCCTCCCTATGTGTATGCGCTGAAACCCCGTCGTGATCCCGAGACGCTGGCTATGGTCTTCGATCTGGACAAGGAGAAGAAACTGCCGCTGCGCTTCCTGGTACACGGCGACAAATACAAGTTCTGGGGGATTTGGGAGTCGGATCTCCACCTCTTTGGCCTGGAAAACAACGAGCAGGTCGTATTTATCACGGGAGCGGACCGGCTGGGACGCGATCAACTCTCCCGGCTGGCAGCGGGCACGCGCATCTCCACCACCATCGGCCTGGTCGGCGTGGGCATCAGCCTGATCCTGGGCATCCTCATCGGCGGCGTCTCCGGCTTTTACGGCGGGTCGCTGGATTTGACTATCCAGAGGGTGATCGAGTTCCTGCGCTCCATGCCGACCATACCGCTCTGGCTGGCCTTGAGTGCGGCTGTCCCTGACGACTGGCCTCCCGTGCGCGTGTACTTTGCCATCACCGTCATCCTCTCCCTGATCGGCTGGACGGGCATGGCACGCACCGTGCGCGGCAAGTTCCTCTCTTTGCGCGAGGAGGATTTCGTCATGGCCGCGCGGTTGGTGGGTTCATCCGAGGGGCGCATCATCGTGCGCCACATGGTGCCCTCCTTCCTCAGCCATATCATCGCCTCGGTGACCATGGCTATCCCAGGGATGATCCTGAGCGAGACCAGCCTGAGCTTCCTGGGCTTGGGGATGCGGCCGCCTGCTATCAGTTGGGGCGTCCTGCTTCAGGAGGCGCAGAATGTACAAACCGTGGCCATGGCGCCCTGGCTGATGCTCCCCGGCGCGGCGGTGATCATCTCCGTCCTGGCCTATAACTTCCTGGGGGATGGCGTGCGCGACGCCGCCGACCCTTACGCGCGGTAGGCGGGAAAGCACCCCGTTTTCTGGCGGAAAACGGGTTTCTGGTTGGTGCACGCAACGCAGAGAACACAGAGGTCATTGATTTTTGCAAATCGGCTACTTTGAGTATGATGGGGCACGGATAGGCTCTCACCTGTCCGTGCTCGCTTTTTGCCAGAAGCGTTCAGCCGTTAGCTTTCAGCAGTCAGCCTGGCTGATGGCTGAAAGCTGATCGCTGACTGCTATTCGGAGGGAATGAACGCGCTGTGACCACCAAGATCATGTCCGCCGAGCAGGCGGTGGCCCTCGTCGAGGATCGCGATACCGTCATCATCAGTTGTTCGGGGGGAGGCGTCAACGAGCCAACCAAGATCCTGGCTGCCCTGGAGCAGCGTTTCCTCTCCAGCGGCGGCCCCCGTGACCTCACCGTTTGCCACCCCTGCGGCTTGGGCGACCACAAAGGGGGCGGCACGGATCGTTTCGCGCATCCAGGGATGACGCGACGGGTGATTGCCGGCCATTGGTCCTGGTCGCCAAACATCTGCCGCATGGTGGCCGAGAACCAGGTGCAGGCTTATTGCTTTCCGCAGGGGGCCATCTCCCATCTCTTTCGCGCCATCGCTGGGGGCCAGCCCGGCGTCGTCACCCACGTTGGCTTGGGGACCTTCGTTGACCCTCGCGCCGAGGGGGGCAAATGCAACGCCGTGACCAGGGAAGATTTGGTGCAACTGGTCGAACTGGGAGGACGCGAGTATCTGTTCTACCCTGCCTTTCCCGTAGACGTGGCGATCATTCGCGGCACCACCGCCGACGAACGGGGCAACATCACCATGGAACAAGAGGGTGTCACTCTGGAAGCGTTGGCGGCGGCGATGGCGGCGCATAACTGCGGCGGCATCGTCCTGGCGCAGGTCAAGCGCGTAGCCAAGGCAGGAACCCTGGACGCGCGCCAGGTCACGATTCCAGGTATCCTCGTGGATGCCATCGTCGTGGACGAATCCCAAACCATGTCCGCCTTCACTCCCTACAATGCGGCCTACGCCCACGAGGTCAAGGTTCCTGTGACGGCCTTTGAGCCTTTGCCCCTGGACGCACGCAAGGTCATCGCTCGTCGCGCCGCGTTGGAACTCTGGCCCGATGCCGTGGTCAACCTGGGCTTTGGCATCGCCGATGGGATCGCTGCCGTCGCCGCCGAGGAGAGGATCTTCGCGCACTTCACCCTGACTATCGAGCAAGGAGCCATCGGCGGGATTCCAGCCTCCGGTGGCGATTTCGGCCTGGCGACCAATGCCGAAGCGCTCATGGACGCGCCCTATCAATTCGATTTCTACAACGGCGGCGGGGTGGACATCACCTTTCTCTCCTTCGCCCAGGTGGACGCCAGAGGGAACGTGAACGTCAGCCGCTTTGCCGGACGGCTGATCGGCCCCGGTGGCTTTATCAACGTCTCGCAAAACGCCAAGAAAGCCGTCTTTTGTGGCACATTTACCGCTGGCGGCCTGGCTGTGGATGTCGCCGAGGGCCATGTTCGCATCAGCAAAGAGGGACAAATCCGTAAGCTCGTCCAACAGGTGGATCAGATCACCTTCAGCGGCGAATATGCCCAAAAGGGTGGGAAGCCGGTGCTCTACATCACCGAACGGGCCGTGTTGCGGCTCACTGACAGGGGGCTGGAGCTAATAGAGATTGCCCCTGGCATTGACCTGGAACAAGGCGTGCTGGGGCAAATGGGATTCCGTCCCGTGATAGCCCCCGACCTGGCTCTCATGGACGCGCGGATTTTCCAGACAGCCCCTATGGGCCTTGAGCAGCATTTCGGCGCATAAAAGGGTCGCTCCGGATCTCACCACAGAATACCGAGACCTTCCCAAAAGCTCCGAGCTTTCGGGAAGGTGGATTTCTATCCATGAAGGAGGCTGCTGTGGCTTGGAAATACATCAAGGTCTCGCGCGAGGGCGGGCTGATGACCATCACCCTGAATCGTCCCGAGGTTCTGAATGCGCTCAACAAGGGGATGCTTGACGAGATAGACATGGTCTTTTCCGTCATCACAGCGATGAGCAACACCAACGTGCTGATCTTCACCGGCGCGGAGGACAGGGCCTTCTGCGTCGGCGCGGACATCAACGAGTTGGCCGCCATGTCTGCCGAGGATTTCGACAATTGGCTCATCCTTAACCAGACCTTTTTCAACAAGATCGCCAGCCTGGGGATACCGGTCATCGCCGCGCTGAATGGCTATACTCTGGGCGGCGGCCTGGAACTGGCCCTGGCCTGTGATCTGCGCATCGCCAAGGAAGGCATCGAGTTGGGCCTGCCGGAGGCACGACTGGGCCTGCTTCCCGGCACGGGCGGAACGCAACGCCTGACCAGGCTGGTAGGCCCTGGCATCACCAAAGAGCTGATTTTCACCGGGCGCCGTGTGAAAGTGGAAGAGGCGCTGCGGCTGGGGATCGTGAACCAGGTCGTTCCGGCAGCGGATTGGCCGCAGGCCGTGAACGATTTGGCCAAGGACATCGCCGACCGTGCGCCGCTCTCCCTTCAACGGGCGAAGCAATGCGTTGATGCAGCCGGCGAGTACCCTTTGCAGGAGGGCCTGGACACGGAGCGCAGGCTGAATGTGGAGTGCTTCAAATCAGAGGATTTCCGCGAGGGGCTGGCCGCCTTCCGCGAAAAGCGTGCGCCTTTCTTCCGGGGAAGATAACAAGCTCAACGCAAAGACGCCAAGTCGCAAAGGCAAGAAGAACTATGATCTTTGCGGCTTTGCGCTAGATTACCTATTGACCTTTGGAATGCACAAAAGAGGGAACGATGGATCGCTGCATTTTCTGCGAGATCGTGGCGGGCCGTGCGCCGGCCAGCGTCGTTTATGAAGATGATCATGTGATGGCTTTCATGGATATTCACCCGGTCACACCCGGCCATCTGCTGGTCGTCCCCAAAGAGCATTGGCGCAACATCTTTGACTGTCCGCCGCAGGTGGCGGCCAGGTTGTTGGCAGTGGCAGCGAGGCTCGCCGGCCCGTTGCGCGCGGCGACGAATGCCGAGGGGATGAATCTCTTTATGGCCAATGAAGCGGTCGCCCTTCAGGACGTCTGGCATATCCATCTGCACCTGCTGCCGCGCCGCAAGGGGGATGGCTTTGGCTTACGGCTGCCGCCTCATTACCCTCGCCAGGCAACGCGCAGCGAGCTGGACGAGATTGCTGCCGCGATCCGCGAGGAAATAGTCAGCAGATTAAGCAAATGAAGCAGATTAAGAGGAGGGATCATGTCCCGGCAAATCGAATTGCGTATCGGCCTGGCCGATGCCATGGTTAAGCTGGAATGGTCGCACAGGACAAGCGATATTCGCGTCCTGGCGCAAGATAGCCTGTCGCTCGTCGCCACGCGCAACGAGGTGATCGGCTTCCAAATCCTCCTGCGGGCAACAGAGGATTTCACTCTGGTCTTGAGTCGGGCGAACTGGCTGTCGCCCCTGGGTTTTTGCCCGCGAGTTCGTTTGGATGTGGCGATGCCCGGACTGCCCGAACAGGCCATGGAGTGCTTCCCAGTAGGCTATCTGGAGGACGATGACCGGCGCTGGCGGGCAGAATATCTCGACCACGCCGACCATGTCGCCGTTCCTGCTGGCCGGCCTCAGGCAGTGTATGTCCGTATCAGGATTCCTGCCAACCTATTACCTGGAACCTTTACAGGCCAGGTGAAAGCCTATACCCAGTACGGGTTCGAGGATGAAGAGTTGGCCTGGACGGGAGCTTTCACGGTGCAGGTGGCCGACGTTGTGCTGCCCAACCCATCCGAATGGAGCTTCCATCTCGACTTGTGGCAGCATTGCACCAATGTTGCTCTGCATCATCGCGTGCCACTCTGGAGCGACACCCATTTTCAGATCCTGGATCGCTATTTCGCCAGCCTCGCCCGGCTGGGACAGAAAGCGGTGACTGTCATCGCTGCCGAAATCCCCTGGTCGGGGCAGCGTTGCTTTCGCGACGCCTATTACCCTTCCTACATCTTTGAACATGCCGTCGTAGATGTTTGGAGGGACAGTAAAGGTCAGCTTCATCTGGGCACGGAGGAGCTGGAGCGTCTTCTGGCTATCGCGGAAAAGCACGGGATGGCTAAGGAGATCGAGGTCTTTGGCCTTCTGAACGTCTGGGTGGATGAAGAGTACGGCTTCGGTAAAGTGGCTGCCGATGCGCCCGATAGCATCCGTGTGCGGTGTTACGATCAGCGGCAAGGGCGCATCACTTATCTGCGCACTGCCCAGGAACTGAGCGCATTCATTCGCCTCCTGGCCGAGCATTTCGAGCGGACGGGGCGCATAGACCGCGTGCGCATCACGGCTGATGAGCCAGCAGATGTCCGCCTCTTCACAGAGCGGTTGCGTTTTGTGAGGGCTGCCGCGCCCAGGTTCCGCTACAAAGTAGCGATCAACCACTACGAATTCATGGAGCAAGCGGAGCCAGAGGTCGTAGATTGGGTGCCCTTCCTGATCCACGCCTGCCGTGATCCGGAGTTGACCGCCCGCCTCGCCGACGAATTGCGCGGGAAAGGTGGCCGGATGAGCTGGTACATCTGTTGTGGGCCAGCTATCCCCAATACCTTCCTTCGCTCGCCTCTGGTGGAGGGCCGCTTGCTGGGCTGGATGACCTATCGCCTCCACCTGGATGGATTCTTGCGCTGGGCCTTTTGCCTCTGGCCGGCGCGTCCCTACGAGCGCATCAGTTGGCGGGCGCCCTTCTGGAGCGCAGGTGACATGTACTTTGTGTTGCCCGGCTCTGACGGCGCGCCGGTGGAGACGTTGCGCTACGAGGCGTTGCGCACTGGCATCCAGGAGTACACCCTCCTCAAGATGCTGGAGCAGCGCCTGCCGCCCGCGGAGGCAGTACAAGTTGCCGCCGAGGCGTTCCGACATATCCTGCGTGCCAAGTCCATGGCTGATTTCGCACGAGTGGCCGAGTTGAGGGCAGAGGAGCTGTACTCCCTGGATCCGGAGGATTACGCAGCGGCTCGCAAGACAGTGATCGAGGCGCTGGCCCAAGCAAAAGGAGGGTAAGAATGTTATATCCACAACAAAACGATCTGCGTAATACGCTCGATCTCTCCGGCTTTTGGGATTTCAGGCTAGATGCGGGCGAGGTCGGCGAACAAGAAGAGTGGTTCAACGGTCTGAAAGCCTCGCGCATTATCGCCGTGCCCGGCAGTTGGAACGAACAGTTCCAGGACACCCGCGATTACCTGGGCGTGGCCTGGTATGCCCGGCAGTTCTATGCGCCGAAAGGTTGGCAAGGGCAGAGCACCTGGGTGCGCATAGGCTCGGCCAACTACGTGGCCAAGGTATGGGTCAACGGGATCCAGGTTGGCGAGCATCTCGGTGGTTATCTCCCCTTTGACCTGGAGGTCACCCGGCATCTGGTGTGGGATAGGCCCAACACGATCGTCATGCGAGTCGAAAACAAGCTGCAGCCGACCCGCGTGCCTCCCGGCAACGTGCCCAGGGGACCATTCGGCGCTTTTATGGGTAGATATCCTAATACCAACTTTGATTTCTTCCCTTATGCGGGCCTGCAGCGTCCCGTTATCCTCTACTCCGTCCCGCCCGTGCGCATCCAGGATGTGACGGTCGTCACGGAAATCGAAGGCGGCGATGGGATAGTTCGAGTTGCTGTAGCCAGAAGCGGTGGCGAGGCGGAAGGACGATTGTGTCTTGCCGGAGAGCACGCGCCCGGAACGTGCGCTCTGAAGTTCGTGGGTGATGTGGCCGATCTTGCCATTCGCGTGCCAAAGGCGCGCTTTTGGAGCCCAGAAGATCCCTATCTTTACAACCTGGAGATCGTGCTCACACAACAAGGTCAGGCGATTGACCGGTATGCTTTGGAAATCGGCATTCGCACCATCGCCGTTCGCAGAGACGCGCTTTTGCTCAACGGTAAGCCTATATTCCTGAAGGGTTTTGGCAAACACGAGGATTTCCCCGTGCACGGCGGCGGCCTTGATGTGCCCTTGATCGTCAAGGACTATGCGCTGCTCAAATGGATTGGGGCGAATTCCTACCGCACCTCCCACTACCCCTACTCGGATGAAGCGATGATGATGGCGGATCGGGAGGGTATACTGATCATAGACGAAATCCCGGCGGTAGGTCTGTCCTTCGAGGATGGCGAGGAGAATATTCGTCTGCGCCTGGAACAGTGTAAGCAGGACATCCGCGAGTTGATCGCTCGCGACAAGAACCATCCCAGCGTGATCATGTGGAGCGTGGCCAATGAGCCGATGCCCGCCGATATGATGAAAAGGTTCCTCGGCGGCGGCGCTGAGGCTCCTTCCAGTTCGGCGGGGACGACCTTCTTTGCCAAGCTCTTCCAGTTGGTACGGGCGCTCGATCCCACACGTTTGGTGACGCTCGCTGGTGTGATGGGCGGCCCGGTAGAGTGGCTGGCGATGTGCGATGTTGTCTGCGTCAATCGTTATTGGGGTTGGTACACGCAGAGCGGCCAATTGGATGCGGGTGCCGCTTTTCTGGAAAGAGAACTGGACGGCCTGCATGACGCGCTGAAAAAGCCGATTATCATCACCGAGTTTGGTGCGGATAGCATTGTGGGCCTGCACAGCGACCCGCCTGAAATGTGGACAGAGGAATATCAGGTCGAGATGTTGCGCCGTTATCTGGATGTAGCGCAGAGAAAGCCTTTCATCGCTGGCCTGCATGTCTGGAATTTCGCTGATTTTAAAACGCCGCAGAGTACCTCTCGTTCTTGGCTGAACCGTAAGGGCGTCTTTACGCGCGAGCGCCAGCCCAAGATGGCAGCCTATTTCCTGCGGGAGCGTTGGGGTGGCAAGTAAGCAGGAAAACACCATTTGGAGGCTTTATATGAATTCAAGAGAGATTGTCACACGAGCCATCGAATTCCGCAACCCGAAGCGCATTCCGGCCACGTTCCCCCCTCCCTACTGGCACGACCTTTTCGGGGCCAGCGTGGATTACCCGGAGGATGAACGATCACACTGGCGCAAAGTCTCGGCCGCCCGCTGGGAGCGGGTGGATGAGTGGGGCAACACCTGGGCGCGGCTGGATGATACCAGCAAGGGGGAGGTGGTCAAAGGCGCGCTGCAGAGCCTGGACGATGTGGAGTCTTTCCCCTTGCCCGATTTGGGCAACCCGGCATATTACGAACGTGCCCGCCTGGCCTTTGCAAAAGACGCGGGAGACAGATTTCGTGTGGGAGGACTGCCGGGATTCGCTTTTAACATTGCCCGCAAATTGCGCAAATTGGAGCAATACCTGATAGACCTGGCGCTAGACCCTGAGAGGATCACGATCCTCAACCGGCGCGTTGATGACTTGCTGGAGCAGATGATCCTCCAATACGCCAGGATCGGCACCGATGCGGTGATGTTGACTGAGGATTGGGGCACGCAAAAAGGGCTGATGATCAACCCCGAGATGTGGCGACAGATGTTCAAGCCCGGCTTTGCTCGCCTCTGCAAGGTCGCCCACGACAAGGGCTTGAAAGTCTTTATGCACTCCTGCGGCAAGATGACAGCGATCATCCCCGATTTGATCGAAGCGGGCATTGATGTCCTCCAGTTCGACCAACCGCGCATCCATGGTCTGGATACCCTCGCCCAATGGTCAGGTCAGGTTACCTTCTGGTGCCCGGTGGATATTCAAACGACCCTCCAGACCAAGGACCCTGCGCTCATCGAAGCAGATGCACAGGAAATGATCGCTAAGCTTGGCAACAAGGGCGGCGGGTTCATCGCTGGCTATTATAGCGACAACGCCTCCATCGGTCTCGACCCCAAAATCCAGGATATTGCCTGCAGAGCTTTCATGAAATACGGCTGGTACAAGCTAGGAGCTGAAGATGGAATCTTCAGCCTGAACAGCTCAAGCACGCTGGAAGCGTGCTTAAAATAATGTTTCTTAACTCATACATGCCCCGAAATGGCAGAATAGCGCGCTTCGAGCGCGCTTGGGCTGCTTAGCTGGAACATTCCATGTTCCAGCCCTGTTGCGGCAATAGTTTTTAAAATGCATAGAACCCTCGGAGGTCTTGAGAGACGCTGCGAGGAATGCCTCGCTCTACTAGCGCGGCCAAACTTTCACTTGCCTAAAGAGCGGTTCATGAGTATAATCCGATAATGAAACCAGCCCCCAAATGGCGGGTACCATAGATTATCTGAGGTCATCGGGGGGAGTGCAAGCTTGGGAGGAGGGTATCGCCTATGCAAGTATTGAAGGCGAGGATCGCCCGAGAGGGCCGCAACCTGGGCCGCGGCATCCTCAAAGTGGACAGCTTTATTAACCACCAGGTGGATACTCTCCTAATGGTGGAAGTGGGGCGCGAATTGGCCGACCGCTTCGCCGGCACCGATGTGACCAAAGTGCTCACCGCCGAGATCTCGGGCATCGCGCCAGCCTTGACGACGGCATTGGTGCTCGGCGTGCCGGTCATCTATGCTCGCAAGAGCAAGCCGATCACTATGCCCGACAGCATCTACTGCGAAACAGCCCCCTCGCATACCAAAGGGAAAATGGTCGAACTGATGGTTTCCCCAGAGGTATTATCCCCCGCCGATAAGGTCCTGATCGTGGATGATTTCCTGGCCAGCGGGCAGACGATCAGCGCTTTGGTGCGTCTCGTCAAGCAAGGCGGCGCCACGTTGGTCGGCATCGGCGCCGTCATCGAAAAGTCTTTCGAGGGGGGGCGGGAACTGTTGACCCCGCTGGGCGTCCCCATTGAAAGTCTCGTCGTTATCGAAGACATGCAGGATGGCCACATCGTGTTCGCTGATGACCGCCGAGTTTCAAAGGAGCGATCACAGGATGGATGAGCAAGGCTCAGGCACATCCTTCGCTGCCATGCGGGAAGCGATTGCCGTGCTCGACTTCGGGTCGCAATATACCCAACTCATCGCCCGTCGGGTGCGGGAATGCCGCGTCTATTGTCGGCTTTTCCCCTACGATGTGTCGGCGGAAGAATTGGCCGCATTTGCCCCTGCTGGCCTCATCCTCTCCGGCGGCCCCGCCAGCGTCTATGATCCGCAAGCACCTCATTTATCTGCTCATCTACTGGCGTTTGGGAAACCGATCCTGGGCATCTGTTATGGGATGCAAGCCCTGGCCCATCACCTGGGCGGGCAGGTGTCTGCTGCGGCAAGGCGGGAGTATGGGCCAGCCACGCTGGATACAATGGATACCAGCAGCCCGCTTTTCGCCAGGCTCCAGGCTCCCCAGCCGGTTTGGATGAGCCACGGCGATCAGGTCACTCTCCTGCCGCCCGGCTTTAAGATCATCGCTTCCAGCATCAATTCGCCCGTAGCAGCGATGGCTGACTCACAGCGGCGGATATACGCTCTGCAATTTCACCCCGAAGTCGTGCACACCCCGCGTGGGATGAAGATGCTGCGCAATTTTCTCTATAGGATTTGCGGCTGCCAGGGACTCTGGACGGCTGGCTCTTTCGTCGCGCAAACCGTTGCCCAGATCAAGGCGCAAGTGGGGGCGAAGAGAGCGATTTGCGCTCTTTCAGGCGGCGTGGATTCCTCCGTGGCGGCTGCCCTGGTCGAGCGAGCCATCGGCGATCAACTCACCTGTATTTTCGTGGATCATGCCCTGCTCCGGCAAGGGGAAGCGGCACGCAATATGCAGCTTTTCGGCCAGTATCTAAGAACCCCTGTAATCCTCGTCAACGCCCAACAACGATTCCTCCAGGCGCTGGCTCACGTGGTGGATCCGGAGGAGAAACGGCGACGGATTGGCGAGACTTTCATCCGGGTCTTTGAAGAGGCGACAGCCGAGATCGGGCCTGTGGATTATCTGGTGCAAGGAACTCTTTACCCCGACGTGATCGAAAGCGCTGGCCCAGGCAAAAGCAAGTCCGCTGCGCGTATCAAGACCCATCACAACGTCGGCGGGCTGCCTGCGGACATGACCTTCTCCCTCATTGAGCCGCTCAGAGACTTGTTCAAGGATGAGGTGCGAGAGGTGGGGCGCGAATTGGGCCTGCCGGAAGAGATCGTGCACCGCCAGCCTTTTCCTGGCCCCGGCCTGGCCGTGCGTATCATCGGTGAAGTGACGGAAGAACGACTGGCCACCCTCCGCGCGGCGGATGCCATTGTCACGACAGAGATCGAGGCAGCAGGGCTTGGCCGCGAGATATGGCAATACTTTGCCATTTTGACCCCTTTGAAAAGCGTCGGCGTCATGGGCGACGGACGGACGTATTCTCACGTCGTAGCCGTTCGCGCGGTCACCAGCCAGGATGCCATGACCGCCGACTGGGCACGCCTGCCCTATGATCTATTGGGCAAGATAGCTAACAGGATCGTGAATGAGGTGCCGGGCGTTAACCGCGTAGTCTATGATATCACCAGTAAACCCCCGGCCACGATTGAATGGGAATAACAAGGCTCGTACCTCACTAACCCTGTGGGTTGGCCAATGCTGCAAAACCTTTGGCGAAGTCCCAAATCGTGATATAATGTTTACGGGAGTTGCAGATTATGTTGAGAGAGGAATCTATGCCTACTGTGACGATCGCTATCCCAGCCGATCTTTCGGCTCAGTTGGAGCCTTATAAAGACAATCTGGATGACCTACTGCGCATCGGCTTGCGCGAGGTCAAAATGGGGCAAAGTCTCGCTCTGCTCAAGCAAGGGAGTATCTCTCTCTGGAAAGCCGCCCGCCTGGCCGGTGTCACATTGCGTGAAATGGCGCAATACGCTGCTGCGCAGGGCCTCCGCCCGATTGTTGACGAGGAGACCATCCGGGAAGAACTGGCGTGAAAGTTGTCAGCAATGCTGGCCCTCTGATTGCTCTAGGCAAGCTGGGCCAACTCGGCCTGTTGCTCAGACTCTATGACACAATCCTCATTCCGCGCCAGGTCTATCATGAGGTCGTCGTCAATGGGTTGCGCCTCGGCGCATTAGATGCCTCAGCGGTTGCTTTTCTCATCGAGCAGGGCTATATCGAGGTCGCTGATGTCATCTTGCCTGACCCTCCTCCTGTCTGGGCCGAGCCGCTTGACATCGGGGAACTCGAAGTCATTGTTCTCGCTCAACAGCGATCAGTCAACTGGGTACTGTTTGATGATACGCATGCCCGAAAAGCCGCCCGTCAGGTCGGACTTCCTCTGAAAGGCACAATCGGAGTGCTTTTGGAAGCCTTCCGTCGGGGCTATCTCTCTTTGCCGGAATTTGAGCTCCTCATCCAGAACATCAAGACCCAGCCTGAGCTTTGGATCAGTGAACGCCTCTGTAACCAGGCTCTGGCTCAAGCCAGACAAGAGGCGCAGCAGAAACAAAACTCAGTCTAAAGATGCGCTTTGGGCGTTCCTGGAGAACGCCGCATGTTTCAAGATCGTTGGATAGGCTCTGCAACATAAAGGAGAGTGCAATCATGGCTCCACATTATAAGACGGCAGTCGCTCAATTCCACATTGCCGACGGCCTCTGGCAGGAAACCGCAGAGAATATGCGAATCATCGAGCCTCATCCTATCTTCCCTTTTGGCGGAAGAAAGGACAGGCTCTATCTCCTCTTGGAGCCGGTGGGCGCTTTCCAGGACGCAATGGCCACCTGCCAACAGGTCGCGGACTGCATTGAGAGGACTTATGTCAGGAGCAGGGGGAGCGTCACCGCCAGATTGCGCGTTGCTGTCCAGGTGGCTAACAAGATGCTCTTTGAGGAAAACCTGAAGGCCCCCGCAGATCAGCGCGGGGTGTTGGGCATGACCTGCGCAGTCTTGCACGGCGACGGCATTTACCTGGCCCAGGCGGGTCCCGCTTTGGCCTACGTGGTTCGTGAAGGTGAGCTGCAGCGTTTTCCAGCGGACTCGCCCTGGTTAAGTTCTAAGGCCCCTCGCGCTCTCGATGCTCGCCAAGCGTTAGCTCTCGGCTGGCGCAAGGATTGTGAGCCAGACCTTTTTTACTGCCAACTCCAGCCGGAGGACCTCGTCGTCCTATGTTCGACGCATCTGGTTCGCGTCGCTACGGAAACAGAGATCGTTGAGGCGCTGGCCTATCAGGATAGCCAGACAGCTCTGGGCAATCTCGAAGGCCTGGCCGAAAACCGCGAATTATCGGCAGTCATCGTGGAAATCCTCTCCGGCGCCGCGGTGCGCGAGAAAGCTCCTGCGCCAACCCCCGCTCGCCAGGCTAGAAAACTGGCAGAGCGTCTCCAGCCCGCAGAGGAGACGCAGATACGACCGGCCAGGCAGGGCAGGGCAGGACGAGAAGAGGAAGCAGGGTACCAGCCGGCTGCCGTGCGCAAGCCGGGAAGGCCCGGGTATGTAGAAGAAAGCCCCGCCGGTGAAGGGCCATCCTCTGCCGTTGCCTTCCTTTCCAGCCTGGGCCAAAAGATGGTGGCGATCTGGCAGGGGCTTTGGCCGGAAAGAGATTACGGACGGCGCCGGGCCCGCAGAACTGTGGAACGCGGCCCATCATGGTCAATCCTGAAACTGGCCCTTGCCGCGCTTATTATCCCCCTTCTGGTCGTCGCACTCTTTACTTTCAACCACCTGCGTCTGCAACGCGCCCGCGAAGCGGAGTGGGCCGACAAGCTGGGGCGCGCTCGTCAACTGGCCACATCCGCCGAAACAGGCACCACCGCCGAGCAACGCCAGGCCCTGCAGGAAGCGACGGCACTGGTTTCCGAACTGCTATCCAGCCAGCCGAACAATCAGGAGGCGCAAGCATTGCGCGACAAGATCGAGCGACAGGCGGATGTCGTGAACAAGGTCACTCGCATCCATTTCCTCGGTGAGTTAGCCAAGTTCCTTGGTGCGGATCAGCCCGTTCTTCCCAACCGCCTGGTTGTCCACAGAGAAGAGGTGTATGTTCTCGATACGGCGGCGGGGCGAGTCAGCAAGTTCAGCCTGGATGAAAGCGGCGAGCGCTTTCGCAGTCAGACGCCCGAGATCGTGCTAGACCCTTCCACAAGCCAGGGGGGGAGCGTGCCGAAGAAGATCGTGGACATGGTCTGCATACGCATGGCCCTGGGGCCGGATGACGGCAAGCTTTTGATCCTCACCCAAGATGGCACGATCCTGGAGCGGGGCGGCCAACCTCCGCAGTTGATCCCCAGAATCCTGGAGAACAGCCAGGCCTTGCTTGCGCCCAAGGCAATCGAGACTTATTACGATACCCCGAATCTGTACTTTTACATCTTGGATACAAAAGCGAACCTGATCAAGAAATACCAGGTCTCTGGGAACATTTACTCCGATACCCCGGAAGATTACGCCCCCCCGGATGCCAAGATTAGCTTCCAGGACGCCATAGACCTGGCGATTGACGGCAGTATCTACGTCCTTCTCAAGGGAGGCCAGATCCTCAAGCTGTTCCAGGGCAAAGCGGTGGATTTCCCGCAGGAGGGGCTGGACGAGCCGCTTAAGGATCCGGTCGCTATCTCTGTGTCTGCGCCGGAAAGTATGGAAAAAGGCGCGGTTTACGTTGCTGATGCTGGCAACCAACGCATCGTACAATTCGACAAAAAGGGGCGTTTCATACGGCAATTCCGCCCAGCGGCGGGGAGGCAGCCTCTGAACGACTTGCGCGATATCTTTGCCAGCGAAGCCACGCGGCGCATCTTTTTGCTGAATGGCCCTGCTTTGTATTTCATCAATGTCGCTGAGTGACAATGAGTAAGGCGTAAACCCGTGATTCTCATTTTGGGTGTGGAAACCTCGTGCGATGAAACATCGGCTGCCGTAGTAGCCGATGGCCGGCTGATCTGTTCTCATGTTATCGCCTCGCAGATAGACATCCACCGCACCTATGGCGGTGTTTTTCCCGAAGTCGCCTCCCGGCAACATATCCTGACCATCATCCCCGTGCTGGAGGAGACATTACGCACGGCAGACGTAAAAGCGGAGGACCTGGCCGCTATTGCCGTTACCAATGGCCCGGGACTAGCTGGCTCGTTGTTGGTGGGGGTCAATGTCGCCAAAGGGGTGGCTCTGAGTTGCCAGCGGCCTCTGGTAGGGGTCAACCACCTGGAAGCGCATATCTACGCCAACTGGCTGGTCGAAAAGCCAGCAGCCTGCGCCACAGAGGATGACCTCTTGCAGACACTCGAACAGCATCCGGCTCCAGTTTTTCCCCTCCTTTGCCTCATTGTTTCCGGCGGCCACACGGAGCTTGTCTACATGCCAGATCATGGACAGTACAAGCGACTGGGCCGCACCATAGACGACGCAGCAGGCGAGGCTTTTGACAAGGTGGCCAGGCTCCTCGGCCTGGGCTATCCGGGAGGGCCACAGATCGAAGCCACCGCGCTGGCGGGAAACGCTACCGCCTTTGCCCTGCCTCGGGCCTGGCTTAAGGACAGCTCTGACTTTAGCTTTAGCGGGTTAAAGACGGCGGTGCTCCGGCTGGTACAAAAGTACGGCGGGTCGGACGCCCCACAGGCCATGCGCAAAGGGAAGCGGGCCTCTTTGCCTTCCGGCCTGATGCGCAAGCTGGCCGTCGCAGATTTGGCCGCAGGTTTCCAGGCCGCGCTGGTGGATGTCCTGGTAGAGAAAACCGTGGCAGCTTCGCTTGCTTATGCGGTGAAAGAGGTGATCCTTGCCGGTGGCGTGGCCTGTAATAACGTATTAAGGCAGCAGATGGCCTCGCGGCTCTCCGTCCCTCTCCGCTATCCTCCTCCCAAGCTATGCACGGATAATGCGGCGATGGTCGCTGCCGCCGGTTATTTCAGGTACAAGGCAGGTGCCTTCGCGGACTGGGATATGGATGTGCTACCCAACCTAGAATTGTAGGATGGCAGACCTGACAGGGCTGCCTTTGTAGGATTTGACAAAAAGGCTGTTTGGAATAAGATACCATACTGGGTTATTTGGTGTCTTGCACAGACGAACTCGCTTGTACGGGGGAAAGGACCTCCGTTCCATCTTCCATAACAGGCAATGGTGCTTCGCAGGGGACGGTTTCGTCTCATAGCCACTCTCCAGACCATTGCGGAAGCTACAAGAGCCCCTGGTTTCCCAGAGGGCTTTTATCTTGGATGCGGGCAGAATAGCGCTCCCTGCACCAGATGGCTGCTAAGAACTGCGTGATATAAGTTGGGAGGCTCATACTATGAGCTGGTTGATACTTGCGCCGATCTCGGGGGTGATCTCTATCGCCGTTGCCGCCTACCTTTATTACTGGGTCGTCTACCGGAATACCGCTAACGACCGCATGAGGGAGATAGGTGGCGCGATCCAGGAAGGGTCGAATGCCTACCTCAAGAGGCTCTATCAAGCTCTTGCCCTTGTCGTTGCTATTGTCGGCATCATTCTCATACTCCTATTCGGTTATAAGACAGCCATCGCCTATGTGATCGGCTCGGCGTTCTCAGCACTGGCCGGTTTCACCGGCATGCAAGTGGCTCTCAGGGCCAATTCCCGCACCGCCTGGGCGGCGCAGGCTGGATTAAACAAAGCCTTTTCCGTGGCCTTTTTCGGCGGAAGCGTGATAGGGCTTTCCATGGTCGGCGTGGCTCTGTTGGGTGTCAGCATCCTGTACTATATCTTCCGCGACCCGAGTATCGTCCTTGGTTTCAGCTTTGGGGCAAGCTCACTGGCCCTCCTGGCTAAGGCCGGGGGCGGCATTTATACCAAGACGGCGGATATCGGCGCTGATCTGGTTGGTAAGGTGGAGATGAGCATCCCCGAGGATGATCCTCGTAACCCAGCCGTCGTCGCCGATAACGTCGGCGATAACGTGGGCGATGTGGCCGGGATGGGCGCGGATCTCTTTGACTCCTATGTGGCCAGCATGGTCGCGGCGATGATCCTTGGGGCAGCCTCGCGGAAGACGGATCTTGTCGTGCTGCCCATGGTGCTATCAGCGGCCGGTATCCTCTCTTCTGTCCTGGGCATGTTCCTTGTCCGCCCGAAGGAAAACGAGGATCCGGGCGATGCCCTCAACAGGGGCACCGTCTTTACAGCGATCATCTTTACGATTCTCAACTTCGCCGTGATGCGTCTGCTCAATATGAACATCGGGCTTTTCTGGGCCACTTTCGCGGGCATGGCAGCAGGCGTGCTCATAGGATTCACGACCGACTATTTCACCTCAACCGATAGACAAGCTGTGCAACGGACTGCCGAGGTCTCCAAGACCGGCAGCGCGATCACGGTTCTCTCCGGGTTCTCCTATGGCCTCCTGAGCATTGTGCCCTCTATTATCGGCATTTGCATCGCTACTCTGGCTGCCTGGTACATCTCGGCTCAGTTCGGTGTCTCTGGTGTGTATGGAGTCTCTCTGGCCGCTGTGGGCATGTTGGCCATCAGCGGGATGGTTGTTTCCTCCGATGCTTATGGGCCTATCGTGGATAACGCCAAAGGCATCGCCGAGCAATCCGGCATGGAGAAGGCCATCGTCGAGGTCGCTGACAAGCTGGACGCAGCGGGCAACACAGCGAAAGCGATCACCAAAGGGTTCGCCATTGGCGCAGCCGCGTTGACCGTGTTGGCCCTCTTTGCCGCTTATGCGGGGACGGCAGGGGTTGAGGTTCTGGATCTGCTTAGGCCGACGGTGATCATTGGCATCTTTCTCGGCGCGATGATGCCTCCTATCTTCTCGGCGCTGACCATCCTCTCCGTCAGCAAGAACGCTTTCGTCATGGTGAACGAGGTGCGTCGTCAGTTCCGCGAGATCCCCGGCCTGATGGAAGGGCTGGCCAGGCCGGACTATTATCGGTGTGTGGATATCGCGGCCAAAGGTGCTCTCAAAGAGCTAGTGGTGCCAGGCTTCTTGGCCATGGCCTCTCCGATAGCGGTGGGTTTTGTTCTTGGCAAGGCCGCCTTGGGCGGATTCCTGGGCGGCAGTATTTTTACGGGCATCATTTTCGCCCTCTTTATGGCCAATGCTGGTGGACTCTGGGACAACGCCAAGAAGCTGATCGAGAGTGGCGCTTATGGCGGGGAAGGGTCGGAGGCGCACAAGGCAGCGGTGGTTGGCGACACGGTGGGTGATCCCTTCAAGGACACCGCTGGCCCATCCATTAACACGCTGATTACGGTGATGTCGCTGATCGCCACCGTTTTCGCGCCGATCATCGGGGCAGGCCTGTTCGCAGCGCTTTAGGAGTTCGTAGTGCGCCTTCGGTGCGCTAACGGGCGATAAATCGCCTGCTACAAACCAGAGAGCCATCTTTCGCCAAGATGGCTCTTTGGTCAAGAAAGACAGGAATCATGGGCAGGATTGTCAGAATCGCGGGTCGGGGTGAAGCCTATCTCCCGACCCGCTGGATGGAAGCTGTCGGAGAGGGGGAATCTCTCAAAAGCTTCTCTGCGGAGGCCAAAGGATCCCTGAATCCGCTTCTGAAGCATATACGGCTGGGAGGCTCTGCGGTCGTTTTCGGCTCCTGGAATGACATGACGCGCCTGTTGGCCATTCTGCAAGAGAGAAGGAAGGAATTGCTGGGCTATACGGGCGGGCGCCAAGTCGAGAGGGAAAAAGAGCGAGATTTTTGGGAGGAGGCCTACCGCCAGGTGCTGGCCCGCCTCTTGGTTACAGCTTCAGCGGAGGGCCTGCTCGACACTGTTCCCCCCTTAAGGATTCCTCACCTGTTAGAGTTTCTAGGAGATCATCGTCAAGCCAGCCAGGGGTTGCCTCTGGTCGTTCCCGTAATGGTCGTGAAAGATCTGCTCGCTGCGCTTGACCAGCTTTATCCCGTCTTTGGATTGGAAGCGGAGTTGGTAGCTCCGGAAAGCGTCCTGCAGCCACGCCAGCAAGAGGTATATGATCTTTTCAGGGAGGTCTTGCCCTCTTTGCGTGAGCAGCTTCCGTCGCGCCCTCTGGCGTTGGATATGGGATGCGGCTGTGGTGTACTGACTTTGCTGATGGCGCGCAGCCTCGGCGGTCTGGAGGCCAGGATTTGGGCGACGGATATCCTGCCAGAAGCATTGGCGACGACGCAGTTGAATGTGGAGAGGTTCGTTAGCCTGGGCCATATCGTCGAGGGCGTCGTCCAGGTCACAGAAGGGGGCGATCTCTATGCGCCAGTGGGCGATGAACGATTTGACATAATCATCTTCAACCCTCCGTGGGCCAACGCGCCAGCCCGCACGCGCCTTGAGGTGGCTCGCTACGACTACCAACAACGAACCGTGCGCCGTTTTCTCCAGGAGACGCCCGCCCATCTGCGCGATAGGGGACACGTCCTTCTCTTTTATGCGGATAACGCTGGGGAAAAGGTTATCGAAGCCCTGCGCGAGCACATCATCCGAGTTGGGCTGAGTGTCAGCAGGACGCTCTCCCGGCGCATCCGTGTCGCCCGCAAGTGGGAGAACATCTACCTCTACGATCTAGTGGCTCGTTCGGTAGCCTAGCCCGTCGGGCGGCCTAGCTAGCGTTTCAGAATTTCTTTCAAAGCGCCCAACAGCAAGGTGACATTCTCCCGACGGGAGGAAAACCCCATCAAGCCAATGCGCCAGACTCGCCCCTTTAGCTCTCCCAAGCCGCCCGCGATCTCGATGTTATACTCTTCCAGGAGCCGCTTGCGCACTGCCGCCTCGTCCACGCCTTCGGGCACCAATGGCGTGGTCAATGAGGGCAGGCGATGCTCCAGAGGCACGTGCATCTTGATTCCCAACGCCTCCAGGCCACGCCAGAGCAGTTCGGCATTGGCGCGGTGTCTAGCGAAGCGGGCCTCCAATCCCTCCTCATAGACCAGGCGCAGCGCCTCTCGCAGCGCGTAGTTCAGGGAGATGGGAGCGGTGTGGTGATAGGTGCGCTCCTTGCCCCAATACTTTTCGATCAGGTTCAGATCGAGGTAAAAGCTTGGCACCTTGCTGCGACGGGATTGGAGAACCTGCCGCGCACGAGGGCTGACCGTCAAGGGGCTAAGGCCGGGCGGGCAACTGAGGCACTTTTGCGAGCCGCTGTAGGCGATGTCCACTCCCCATTCGTCTATTTTAACCGGCACTCCGCCGAGGGAGGTGACACAGTCCATGAGCAGCAAGGCTCCATGATGATGTGCCACCTCGCCTATCCCCTCCATGGGCTGCATCGCGCCCGTGGAGGTCTCGGCGTGGACAAGGGCCACGATCTTGGTGGGCTTTTTCCGTAAAGCTGCCTCAATCTCCTCCGGCGTAAAGACCTCTCCCCATCGCCGTTCCAGGCGGCGCACTTCCGCTCCATAGCGGCTGGCCATCTCGCAGAGCCGCTCGCTGAAATAACCGTCCACGCCGATGAGAATACTATCCCCAGGCTCCAGGAAGTTGCACAGCGACGCCTCCATGCCGCAGGTGCCGGTTCCGGAGATGGGCAGCGTCAACTCGTTGCGGGTCTGGAAGACGAAGCGAAGCAATTCCTGCACCTCGTTCATGATCTGCAGGAACTGGGGATCCAGATAACCGAGGAGAGGTGTGGCCAGTGCTTTCAGGACGCGGGGGTGAACAAGGCTTGGCCCAGGGCCAAGCAATAGGCGAGGACTGGGGTTCAAATCGGTATACATTCTTCCTCCTTGAAGAGATTCAAACTGGCTCTATAAACGGCCAAAGCGGCAACGAAGGAGCATCAGCAGGGCAGGGAGGCCATCGCGCCAGGGGTTCAGTTTCTTGGCCGTGCGCGGACGATAAGAGATGGGGACTTCCACGATTTTGTAGCCCCGGCGCAAGAGCTTGGCGGTGATCTCCGGTTCGATCTGAAAGCGGTCGGCCTTCAGGTCAAGCGACCGCATGATCTTGGCTGGAATCAATTTGTAGCAGGTCTCCATATCGGTGAGGTGGCAGCCGAAGAGAAGATTGGTAATCCAGGTAAGGAAGCGGTTTCCCCAGCGCATCATTGGGCGCTGTCCGCTCAAATCCCGCGTGCCATAGACGACATCGGCCTCCTTGCGCATGAGAGGCGCCAATAACTTGGGATAATCGCTTGGATCATACTCCAGGTCGGCATCCTGAATGAGGACGGCATCACCCGTTGCCTCGCGGAGGGCTGTCTGGATACCCGCACCTTTCCCTCGATTCACGGGGTGGCGGAAAGCGCGCAGCGCCTTGATATCCAGAGCTTGGATGAGTTCCCATGACCGATCTGTGGAACAATCATCCACGACAATGATCTCTTTATCCACATCCACAGCGGCCACACGGTGGAGCAATTCCACAATCTGGGGTTCTTCGTTATAGACGGGGATAAGCACGGAAAGTTTCATGGCTATTCATCAGAAGGAAGATGGCGGCCTATCAAGCCCATCCACTGTAACACCTCGCCGCCCAAGTCAGGGCCGGTAAGTTGTGCATTCGCCTCTTGCTCCAAAGCCGCCAGGCGGATCTCTTCGATATCATTCTTGAGCTTTTCCAGGCGATCCGCCTCAAAATAGACTGGAGTTTCAGCTATCGCTTGCTCAAGCACGAAAGTGAAGGCTGCCAGGACTTGATCGAACTCGCGCGGGGTCATCATCGGCATGGTGTCTTTTGCATCCTCCTCTGA
>CAYPON010000021.1:0-11775 GCA_964412315.1 uncultured Anaerolineae bacterium
GCAGCCGTCCGGCTCCAAGAGGAAAATCCTCGTCGTCGAGGACGATCAGAATGTCGCCGAGTTGATCCGTTACCATCTAGAGGGCGACCATTACCAGGTAGCTGTGATTGGACGCGGACGGGAGGTCATGCCGAGCGTGCTCACCGACCCGCCTGATATGATTACGCTGGACGTCCTCCTGCCCGACATGGATGGCTTTGAGATTCTCCGCGAGTTGAAAGAGAGTCCGGTCACAGCCAGGATACCGGTGATCGTCCTTTCGGTGCTGCATGACCGGGAGACCGGCTTGCAGATGGGCGCGGCGGATTATCTGACCAAGCCGATTCGGGGCCAGGATCTAGTGGAAAGCGTGAAGCGAGCGTTCGGCGCGTTAGAGGAAGCGAAAGGGCAGGAAATCCTTGTTGTAGATGATGAACCGGATGTTCGCCGCTGGCTCAGGGATGCGCTCAAGGTCTGCGGCTTCCGCGTCGCCGAAGCTGGTGACGGCCTGGAAGCTTTGCAGCAGGTGGCGCGCTCTCGGCCTGATCTGATCCTTTTGGACCTCAAGATGCCACGCATGGACGGCTACACGGTCATCAAGAAACTCAAGAGTAACAAAGCCATGTGTGACATCCCGGTCGTGGTCTTGACCGCCAGCTCGATCAGCAAGGAGCAAGACAAGCTGCACTTGCTGGACATGGGCGCCAAACGTTTCTTGACCAAGCCGATCTCCATCGAGATGTTGGTCGCGGAGATTCAACAGCAATTGGCGGCCCAGGTGCAGACAGAAGCCGCAACCAGGTAGCTGTCTCGTGCAGCCTGCCGCAGGGGACGTCGCGTGATCACACCGACGACGGTCAGAGTGATACAATTCGTCGTGGTGGTTATCAGCGCCGGCCTGTTGGGAGCCGTCTTGTTGTTTCTGTTCTCCTACTATCGGCTGCAGTCCTTGAAGATCGAAGGGCGGGATTTCCTCGGCACGCTGCGCCAGGTGCCTATCACTATCCCTCTCGCCCTGGACTTGTTAGATTTAGCCCTCGACTTCCTAGGAGCGCCCTTTGGTTGGTTGATCCTGAGCCGGTTGAGGTTGCGAGGGTTACGAAATATCGCCGTTTTGGAGGAGCTTATCCCCGGCACGCAACTCATCCCGCTCTTGACTCTTTCCTGGCTTGGGGTGCGCGCTTACGACCACTGGTGCGAGTGGAGGAAAACACGCCGAGAATTAGGGGTCAACCCTGACGCTTGACATAAAGTGTTGGGTGTTGCAAGCGTAGGTTGGGTAGCCTCTTCGTAGCAAATCAACGGTGCTAATGCGGACGAGTATTGTGACCGCAGAGATTTTCGTACATCGTAGCACAAGTGACATTCGCTGACATAGCTCGCTCGCGATGAATACCCCATATGCCGTGCCATCTCTGCCAGCGATGCAGGCCCACCCGTCGCTAGCTCGCGGATGATCGGATGCTGCCAAGGGTTGTACTCGGCCAAAATATGGCCAAGGGGGCGCTCTTTAGCATTGCCAATGCTAATACCGGGACAAAGGGTTACCTCACCATATAGGTCCATGTCTACGCCGGACGGGGCTTCCCAAGTTCCGCCAGCCCACGGGCCAGGACAACCACCACTCGGAAGGCCCGGCCTTTCCACCAAGTGGGGCAGCAAGGTGTCGGCGGCTCGACCAATACACCAAGGCTGTCCCTGCCATATCTCAACATCGCCAAGGTCGCCTAATTGCTCCAACGCTTGACGGGTGATCTGATTAGTCGGGTTATCGTCCTGAGGTGAGTTGAGGAAGCGGACATCTAGGGCGACTTCGAGTGCCATCTCACGTGCCACGGCCATGGCGTGCCCGACCCGCTCGACTGGAACGAACGGTTGATGAAAACCGTCAGCGCTGAGGCAGAGCCTTATTACGCCAGCCTCTTTCAAGAGCGCCAACTTGCGCCTAGCAACCGTTTTGTTTACTGCCCAGAAAGCATTAGTGAACACCCAAACACTTGGTATTCCTAGCGCCTGTGCTTCACGCACAACATCAGTCACGAGGCCAAAGTACAGGCATGGCTCTCCGCCGCTAATACCAACGAGTTGCAGAGATTGGCCTGTGACTTGGTGCAAGTAGTGCTTGGCGTGGTCAAGGCTCATCACGCCTTTGGCTTCAGGCCCGCAATGGTAAGCGCAGTGTTGGCAGCGCGCGTTACATCGGTCAGTCAAGTGCAAACCTAAACTAGCAATGTGCACAGCGTTGTCTCCTTAACGGCAGGGCCTTTTCGTATAACTTACGCTGGCCTCCGAGCGCCGCCCAACTATAGTTGCGCTAAATGGCGCGTAATGCCCCCGAACGGAGTATTAGGCAACCGTTGCCCAGCATATCACATACTACCTCACCAGTCAAATCTGTAATCTTCTAGCATGAGGGCGAAGAGGGTATGTATCATCCCCCCCACAACGCTGCAGCACTGCAACACTTCCCCTCGGCAGACCTCAGGGGTCTCGGAGACCCCTGAGGTCTGCAAAGATGCGGAATTGACATATCCGTGATTCTGGTTTACAATACCGCCGATGGGCATAGGGCTGTTGGCGCTCAATTAGGTATCTTGGAGGAGAGGAGTCAGTTGAATGAAGAAATATCAGACCGAGCAGCTTCGGACGGTCAGCCTGATTAGCCATAGCGGTGCGGGGAAAACATCTCTGGCCGAAGCCATGCTCTACAATACAGGGGCCATCACCCGACTGGGCAGGGTAGAGGAGGGGAACACTGTCTCGGACTATGATCCAGAGGAACAGGAACGCCGCATGTCTGTCAATACCTCGGTGATTCTCTGCGAGTGGGAAGGCCATAAGATCAATGTGCTGGATGCCCCAGGGTACATGGACTTTGTGGGCGAAGTCAAAGGTGCTCTGCGCGTCTCCGATGCGGCGATTGTGGTGGTTTGTGCTGCCTCTGGCGTCGAGGTGGGCACGGAGATGGTCTGGCAGTATGCCGACCAGCGTGGCCTGCCGCGCCTCGCCTTTATCAACAAGATGGATCGTGAGAACAGCAACTTCCAGCGCACTCTGGATCATATGAAACAAAAATTCGAGCGAAGATTGATCCCACTTGTATTGCCTATTGGCTCCCAGGCCGCCTTCAAAGGGGTTGTGGACCTGATCAGCATGAAGGCATTCGTTGGCGATAAAGGGGAAACGTCGGAAATCCCCGCTGACCTGCGGGAGCAAGCAGAAGCGCTGCGCCAAGAGCTGGTAGAGACTGCTGCCGAAGCTGACGATGAACTGATCATGAAATATCTGGATGGTGAGGAGCTATCCACGGAGGAGATTCAGCGCGGCATTCGTGCCGGCGTCAAGGCTGGTGCTTTCGTGCCGGTGCTTTGCGGCTCCGCCACCGCCAACAAAGGCATCACCCACTTGCTGCAGGCTATTGTCGCTTATCTCCCCTCGCCTGCGGAAAAAGAGGTCGTGGCCCAGAGTCTGGCGACCGGACAGGAAGAGGTCATGAAACCTTCGGACAATTCGCCGTTGTCTGCTCTGGTATTCAAAACCCTGGCTGACCCCTTCGTGGGCAAGATGACCTATTTCCGCGTATGGAGCGGAGAGTTGGGCTCCGATTCTCGTGCATTCAATTCCGTCAAAGGCGAAGAGGAGCGGATCGGGCAGCTCTACTTCTTGCGTGGGAAGGAGCAGATCCCCACGAACAACGTCGGCGCGGGCGATATCGGGATTGCCACCAAGTTGCAACAAACCGCGACCGGCGACACATTATGCAGCAAGGATCATGCCCTTGTTTTGCCCGGCATCACCTATCCTTCCCCCATTTTCGAGGCGGCGGTTTCTCCCAAGACGAAGGCCGACCTTGACAAGTTGAGCAATGCTTTGGCGCGGTTGGTTGATGAAGACCCAACCCTTCGCCTCCGGCGAGACCAGGATACCGGGGAGATGATCTTGGCAGGCATGGGCGAATCCCATGTAGACATTGCTGTGCGGAGGCTCCAGCGCAAGTTCGGCGTGCAGGTCGCCACCGATGTGCCCAAGGTGCCCTATAAGGAGACGGTGACCAGAGTCGCGGAGGCGCAGGGCCGCCACAAGAAGCAAACGGGAGGTCGCGGGCAGTTCGGCGATGTGTGGTTACGCATGGAACCCTTGCCGGGCGGTTCGGGCTTCGAGTTCGCTGATGAGGTCTTTGGTGGGGCAGTGCCCAGGAACTTCATCCCGTCCGTAGAGAAAGGGCTGCGCAACGCGATCCAGCATGGAGTGTTAGCCGGCTTTCCCGTAATAGACGTCAGAATCGCGCTCTACGATGGTTCCTATCATGCCGTGGACTCGTCGGATATCTCCTTCCAGCTCGCCGCCGCGTTGGGCTTTAAGAAGGTAATGGAAGCAGCCGGGCCGGTATTGATGGAGCCGATCATGAACGCCAAAATCATCGTCCCTGAGCAATTCATGGGCGATATCTTGGGCGATCTCAACACGAGGCGGGCGCGCGTGCAGGGAATGGACCAGGAGAGGGGGAACAGCGTGATTACGGCGCAGGTTCCTCTGGCGGAGATGCAACGCTATGCCTCCAGCCTGCGCGCCATGACCCAGGGTCGTGGCGTGTTTACGATGGAGTTCTCGCATTACGATCAGGTGCCTGGCCACCTGGCGACGGGGATCATCGAGGCTGCCAAAGCGGCGAAGGAGCAAGAATAGACGGATTAGAGACCAGAAACCCGTCTTCTCCCAGAAGACGGGTTTCTACATTTCTAGGGTAAACGGAGCAGGTTTTTCAACAGCCTGATGGCGCGGCGCTGGAAGCGTTGCCAGAGCCTGGGCTGGGCGTTGCTCTCCAACTCGGTCTCATAGTGATAGAGAGCCTCCACCCAGCGTCCATGTTTCAGCTTGAGATCGCTCAAAGCCTTGAGGGAATCCTGGAGCTTCTCCTGGTCTCCTATCTCGCGGAAGATAGCTATCGCCTGGGTCAAGCTGGCCTCGGCCTCTGCGGTTTTCCTTCGTCGCGCATAGAGGCTGCCCAGATTGCCCAATGCCTTTCCCTCCCCTAGCCTGTCCCCAACCTCAGCGGCGGTCTGCTGCGCTTGGTGAAATGCCTCCTCAGCCTCCGCCCATCGCCCCTGACGATAATACACCACGCCGATGCCGTTCCACATCTCGGCGACACCGCGGGCATTCCCCTGGCTGGCAAATAGTCGCTGCGCTTGTTGAAAGCAGGCCAATGCCTCAGCATATCTCCTCGCTTTATACTGTTCCAGCCCCTCTTTCTCCAGCGCGGATGGATCCTCTATCATTTTCGCTCCCTGCGGACGATTATGAGCTGCCTATCCCGACGATTGGGCAGCTAACAGCGCTTCGGCAATGGCTCTCAGCCCTTGCGGAGAGAAGCGGCTCAGCTCCATAGCGATCTGAATGAAGGGCATATTGCGTGGCGCGGCCAGGAAATCCCGGAACTCGGCAGGCAGGTGAGCTAGAGCCTCGAGGGGCTGCCGGGTCTCCATGGTTGGCGACGGGCTGGGAGGCCTGGCCTCCGCTGCGGGCGATTCCAGAAATCCCTCGAAAGGCACGCCGAAAAAGTCCGTCAGCATCTGCAATTGCAAGGCAGGAATGTCGTTCTGGCCCCTCTCGTACTGAGTGAGGGTCTCCGGCGAACAGCCGATTTGGACGCTCGCTTCTTCCACCGTTTTCCCTGCATCCTGCCGCGTCTTGCGCAACAAGGTGCCGATGATCTTGCACCGCAACAGGCGGGCCTGTGGCGAGCGGGAAGCGGGCAGACTAGGCGCAGGAGGCATTTTGCCGGCCAGGATGTCGAGGACTGGAACCTGGAGAAAGCGGGACAACGCCTCCAGTTCCGGTAACGAGATATCACATTCTCCCCGTTCATACTTGGCCATCTCTTCGCTGGATGTTTGCAACATCTGGGCGCAATCATCCAGCGTGCGGCCCTGCGCCTGGCGCGCGCTGCGCAGGATAACTCCCATGATTTTGCGGCGGACAGCCATCGTTTGCGGCTTGATCATCGTGGGCCTCCTCACACCATCAGATTACTAAACGGATAGACCTGACGGGTTTCCAAAAAACCGTCAGGTCTATTGTAACACATTCGTGGTTTACCGACAATTCGCAACGTATAGACTGAGGGTTTCCAAAAACCCGTCAGGTCTAATACCAATGCCCGTCTTGCCTTGTAACAGGACGGTGGTATAATTGTGCCGTATAAAATCAGATCAAACTAACGGAGGAGCAAATTGGCAAAAAGGGAAGGAAACCCCATCTGGTACGGCATGAAGTTGTATTGGGATGAAGAATGGGATTACTCCTTTTGGTACGCTCTGGGGTGGCACGAGTTCAAGTTCACTGATGACCGCCCTGGAGTGATTCTCTCACCAGAGGAGGATTATCCCCTGAACAGCCTTTCCGTTCAGCCGCGCGATCTGGGCATGGAGGTGACAAAAGAGGATATGACGGCCCTGACGGAAGGTTTCGTGGCGGGCCTGATGAGCCTGCCCGATTGCAAGATCGAATCGCAGGAAGAGTCGGTGGTCGGCTCTCTGCTCTCTTTCGATGCTCGCTTCACTTTCCGCGAGGGCGATGCCATGCGTAAGCGTTGGGTGCGGCTGCTCTATCGCGGCACGAGGCAATACCTCTTGACAGGGCAGGGCGCGGACCCGGACGAGTTCGAGTACTGGCTGCCGATGTTCTTCATCCCCATTGACACCTTTGTCATTGGCCCACGGCTGGATATGCCCGGTGGCTGGCCTCCTCCATTCTACAGGAAAGAAGAGGAGGTGCCGCTCGAAGTGCAAACTGCGCCGGAAGCCACAACCGTAGAGAGCGAGAAGACAACGGCGGAGGCCGGGGCCTCAAAAGCCGAGGGCGAAGCTCGCAAAGGTGAGGGGAAAAAACGCATCGGCAAGAGGAAAAAGAAGGGCTAATTAACCTTCAGGCGTTCAAGCGTTAGAATCGCAATCGAGGTTTGAGCAGTTCGCGTATCTCCGGGAGTGCATCGTTGGCGGCTTTTTCCCCCGCTGCGATGCACTCCGCAGCGCGGGTAAAGCCGGTGAAAAGGCCAATGCCCCGATCTATTTCGGGGCGGATCAATACGTCGGGAGGAGACGAGGCGAGTTTCTGGTGGCGGATGTGGTCCATCATGATGCCCAGGCAGCGGGTTAGCATTTCCACCGTGAGATGCACCTGCGGCAGGAGGTAGCTTTGCCTGGCCTCCTCCATAAAGCTGGCCAGGTCATCCATCCCCGCCGAGACATCCACAGCGATGACGACGTCCGCCCCCATTTTGCGAGGCACGTCCGCCGGCAGGTTGTTCAGCAGGCCGCCATCAACCAGCAAACGGCCGGCGATCTCACACGGCTGGAAAACGCCCGGCAGCGAGATCGTAGCCCGTAGGGCCTCGATCACCGAGCCGCTATCTAGGATCACCTCCTCACCTGACTGCAGATCCACAGCTACGAGCGCCAGCGGTATCGTCAACTCGGCGAAATCTTTGTAGCCGATCTTACTGGAAAAGTACTCCTGAACCCTCTGGCCAGCGAAAAGGCCAATGCGCGGTCGCGCGGCGTCCACCAGCGTGACCAGGTTGCGCAACCTGCTCATGCGCAGTGCTTCCTGCTCCAGCTCTTCAACGGTCAGCCCTGCTGCATACCCCGCGGCGATAATGCCCCCTGCGCTCGTGCCAGCGAGGCAATGAATCGGAATCCCTTCGCGCTTCAAAACCTTGAGCACGCCAATATGGGCCAGTCCCCGCGCCCCTCCGCCGCTGAGGGCGAGGCCGATTTTAGATAGGCGATAGAATCGGGAAATAGGCATTGATCATTTCCTCTCCGTCTCCCAGGCGCACTCGAACATGGCGATGATGTTTGGTAGCGGAATTTCCCAGTGCAGTTCCGTGGACGACCCCAGGAAATAGCCGATGCCCCTCGTGGCGGCGATGTTTGCCCGACACGCCTCGCGCACCTCCTCCGGAGTCCCCAGTGGCAGCAGTTGGCTCACGTCCACGCCCCCGGTGAGGCAAAGCCGGGGATACTTTTCCCGCAAAGCCTTCACTGACATCCCCGCGGCCACCTCGATGGGGTTGATACCGTCAATGCCCGCCGCCACCAGGTCATCCATGACGCCCCACAGGTTGCCATCGGAGTGGAAGATACATTTGGCGCCGCGCTCATGCCAGGCGGCCACAAGCTCCTTCAGGAGTGGCAGCCAATGCTCCCGAAGCCAACGCGGGGAAAAGATCGTGCCCGTTTTGTAGGCGATGTCGGTGTAGGGGAGCACGAGGGGCAAAAGCTGCGGGTCGGCGATGGCCTGGACGCGGCGCATCTCCGCCCGCCACCGCGCCTCCAGCCACTCCAAAATGAGGTCGGGCATGTCGGCCAGCAGGTAAGAAAATAGCCCCAACCCGATCAAATGGAACATGTGCTCCAGCCCCACGCCGCTTTCGTGAATCAGCACCGTGTCATCCCCGAACTGCGCCTGCCTCTGGCGAAAGTAGTCATGGAGCGCCTGCACGTAAGCAGCATCGAAGCGCAAGGCATTATAACGCTGGATGTCCCCTTTGATCCACTCGATAGCGGTCGGCACATCGTGGAAGGGACGTTCCACGATCCAGCCCTGCCAGCGTTCATGTTGCATCACGATGCCATCGGGCCGGCGTTCCACACTTAGTGCGTGGGGGCCGTTAACCATGCGCGTCATGTCCAGGCAGCGGCCCACTGCCTTGCAGGTGATGCGCGCACCATCCTCCACCGTCAGTTTCTCACCGGCGAAATGCTCGATCAGGGCATCGTTCTGAAAGATATCGTACAGCGGCACACGATCGGTCTCCTGGAAATTGATCGTGCGCAACACCCGCTCTCGCTTGCTCATCCTGGCCATGATTAGATTCCCCTGAGTATCACCCTCACCCTGCCCTCTCCCTGCCAGGGAGAGGGTTGGGGTGAGGGTGCGACCAGCGAACCGGCTCACATGCGCTACTGTGGTGTGCTCCTACTGGCTGAGGGATCGCCGAGTGATGCCAGGTAGATAGTCGAAGTGCTGGTCGAAGCTGAAGATCTCCCCTATGCCTTCCCGGCCCATGTGAACGGCCACCAGAGCGTCGGCAAAATCCACGTTCTTCTCGGCGAAGAGGCTCAGGGCGGCGAGCAGGCTGGGCTTATCCTTGGCCTGGAGCCCCTCACGACTCAACAGTTCCTGCATGACCCGGCCGATCTCAGCGGCAGAGTGACGATAGAAGGAGTGGAGCACCCACACCGCTTCGGCAATTACAATCTCATCAACCAGAAGGGTCACCTCGCCCCTTTCCACGGCCTCGAACAGGGCGCGAGCCTGGGCCGCCATGTCCGGTGGGTCGCCAGTGAGGAAGCGCAGGATGACGTTGGCATCCACATAAACCCTGGTCACTCTTCGCCTCGGGCCATGCGCTCCCCAAGCGCGGAGCGCATTTCTTCGCGGATCGCCTGATGTCCGGGGTAGGGGCGAGTGGCCGGAAGGGCGCCGTAGAGTTCGCCCAGGGGACGGTGAGGCAGGGGGGTGAGAACCAGGCGCCCGTCTTCGATACGAAAGAGCAGGCAGTCCCGCTCCCGGATGCCCAAAGCGCGACGGATGGCCTTGGGGATGGTCACCTGTCCTTTGGCTGTCACCGTAGCTATATTGCTGCTCATTCTTTTCTCCTTACAAAATATAAGCCTTATACATATTACCGCATTTTCCTACTATTGTCAAATCGTAAGGAATAGAAACTAGCAGCACAACTGCTGGAAGCTGAGCCGCCATTATCTGAACATTTGCAGATGCACGGTTAGTAGCCCGGTTTGATGGTCTTCTTAACGGCTTGCAGTAACTGGGCCGTGCCGTATGGCTTCGACAGAAAACTGAATCCCTTCTCTTTGATGACTGCCTGGCGCGATTTCTCATCCGCGTGACCACTGCTCAGCAGAACGCGCAGCCCCGGCTTGCGGGAGACAAGCGTCTCGGCCAATTGAAGCCCGCTTTCGCCAGGCATAACCACATCGCTGAAAAGCAAGTCGAATGCGCCCTGTTCTTTCTCAAAGATATCCATGGCCTCCGCCACGCTGGACGCTCCGAAGACAGTATAGCCGTTTTCTCCAAGCATCCTCCGCGCAGCATTGCGAACGGCTTCCTCATCTTCCACCAGCAGGATCCGCTCGCCGCTCCCTTGCCACCCCTCCAACAAATCCTTTTCTTCAACTTTGGCTTCTTCCTCTGCCCAGGAAGCTGGCAGATAGACCTTGAAAGTTGCCCCCTGCCCTGGCTCACTGTAAACGTTAATCCATCCGTTGTGTGCTTTGACGATGCCATAGACCGTGGCCAACCCCAACCCGATGCCTTTACCTGGCTCCTTGGTCGTGAAGAAAGGTTCGAAGAGGCGTTCCATGATCTCTCTGCTCATGCCGACCCCCGTGTCCTCAATCGCCAGACAAACGAACCTGCCGGGCCGTGCATCCGGAATGCTCCGGCAATATGCATCGTCCACGACCACATTCTTCGTCGCGATTTTCAGCTTTCCGCCTTCCGGCATGGCATCTCTGGCATTGACTGCCAAATTGACGATCACCTGCTCAATATTCGACGGGTCGCCTTGAACAGTCCAGAGATCAGACACCAAATCGGTCTCGATGGCAATGTCCTCGCCGATGAGACGACGCAGCATTTTGAGCAAGCCCTCAACCAAGCCGTTGATGTTGAGTGGGGCGGATACCATCGGTTGCCGGCGGCTGAAAAGGAGCAACTGCCGGATGATGTCCGCCGCCCGCATACTGGCAACCTGGATCTGCTGCAGATCCCTGTACAAAGGGGTCGCCTCGTCAACTTGCTCCATCGCCAGGCCAGCATATCCTTGAATGGCGGTCAACCAGTTGTTAAAGTCGTGGGCTACCCCGCCGGCCAGCCTTCCGACCGCCTCCATTTTTTGCGACTGGCGGAGCTGCTCCTCAAGCCGCTTGCGCTCCGTGATATCTCGGTTTATCCCCACCAGCCCCACGACGTTTCCCGAGCTATCGCGCAAAGGCACTTTGGTGGTTGAAACCCGTCTCCAGGTGCCGGCTGAGTCTATGAGAAGTTCCTCTCGGTCAACCAGCGCTTGACCCGACTGGATGATTCCCCGTTCGTCAGCGTAGTATTGGTCTGCCGCTTCCCGCGGGAAAAAGTCGAAATCCGTTTTCCCCAGGAGTTCATCGGGGGTGGCTACCCCAATATTACGTGCCACGGTCATATTGGCGAGGACAAACCGGCTTTCGATGTCTTTGGCATAGATGAAATCTGGCACATTATCTATCAGTGTACGCAACAGATTGCGCTCTTTGGCAGCGCCTCCTCCACCCGCTTCCGCTCGGTGATATCAAGCCCTGTTCCCAATACGTATGCTCTGCCATCCAGCGGCGAAGGGAGAACCGTGCAGCGCCATTCAATGAGCCGCTCTTCACCCGATTTCGTTATCCAGGGATTCTCATGAGGCGCGCGTACTTCCGGCGCGTATGGATCGGCGAAACGTTTCTGAACGATGGGTATCCATTCCGGCGGCAGGAACAGCTCCGCGATCGTTTTTCCGACTACCTCCTCTCGCTTGTAGCCTGTCAATTCCTCGCAGGCACGATTGAACAGGAGGATACGGCCCTGCGGGTCAGTGAGGACAATCAAGGTGGGAGCAGTCTCCACCACTGCTTCCAGCGTTCGTTGGCTTTCGCGCAACGCCTCCTCCGCCAGCTTGCGCGCGGTGATATCGCGGGCAATGCCCAAGACCAAAGCCTGACCTTTGATCTTTACCGGATATGTCCTTATTTC